>DXVY01000030.1:8198-12969 GCA_019417145.1 Clostridiales bacterium | reverse complement strand
GACAACGGCCGGCCGGTTTTGCAGCCGCAGCGTATGCTTTCCAACCCGCTCGGGCATATTGCTTCCTCCTGTCTGCCTTTTTCCAATTGTTATCGCCGTTTGCTGTTACATAAGATTTTGTATCAGGATCAGGACCAAGCCGTAGAGCACAGAGGCCGAGATGCCAAATACCAATACGGGACCGGCGATGGTGAAAAGTTTGGCGCCGATGCCCAGCACATGGCCCTCTGCCTTAAACTCAATAGCGGGGGACACAATGGCGTTGGCAAAACCGGTTATGGGCACCAAGGTGCCGGCCCCGGCGTGCTTGGCCAGCTTATCAAAAAGCTGAAGGCCGGTGGTCAGGGCGGAGAGAAAGATCAGGGTTACCGGCACCGCCATCTTGACCTGCTCCTCATTCATGCCCGCCATGCCGTAGAGATCGTGGAGCAGCTGTCCTAAAGTACAGATCAGCCCCCCCACCACAAAGGCCCAGACAAAATCTTTGACCTTAGGAGAGGGCGGCGAAGCCTTTCCCACCATCTTGCCATATTCCTGATTGGTCATCTTCAAGCTTTTTCCCTCCTGTATTTCAAAATTCCGCTGATGGACCTGGATTCTGTCTTTATCCTTTCCTTCCGCTAAAAAAATATACCGCTGGTCGGAAAGAAACCCCGCCGCCGGGAAATACTATCATGCAACGACTTGTTATATACCAGGGAGGAATAAGAATGCAGCCCTTAATTGAGGTACGAGCGCTTTATAAAATATACAGGTCCGGGCCGGACGAGGTACGGGCGCTGGACGGAATCGATCTTACAATCGGGCGCGGAGAGATGACCGCGGTAATCGGCGCGTCCGGCTCGGGGAAATCCACGCTGATGAATATCTTGGGATGCTTGGATACGCCTACCAAAGGCCTTTATAGGCTGGACGGACAGGATGTCGGTCGAATGAAGGACCGTGGGCTCTCGGCTATCCGTAACCAAAAAATCGGATTTATTTTCCAGGGTTTCAATCTTATCTCCTCCTTGTCGGCCTTGGAAAACGTGGAGCTTCCACTACTCTACCGGGGCGCTTCACGGAGCAAGCGCAGAAAGCTGGCGGAAGCAGCTCTCAAGCAGGTAGGCCTGGGACAGCGCATGCACCATCGACCGGCCGAGCTCTCCGGCGGCCAGCAGCAACGTGTGGCCATTGCCCGCGCCATAGCCGCCCGACCGCCCGTAATCCTGGCCGACGAACCGACAGGCAATTTGGACAGCCGGTCCGGCGAGCAGATTATGGATATCCTAAGAGAGTTGCACGCCCAGGGACGCACGGTGGTTTTGATTACCCACGATCCATCCATTGCGGCGGCCTCGCCTCGCAGCATACAAATCCGGGACGGAAAAATTATAAGCGACAGCGCAAACCTTTACAGCGGACAGCCCCTACGGGCTTAGTGGGCGTTGACTTGCTCCGCCGCTTCCCCTATAATAGGTTTATACTCCCGCCCGTCTGTACAGGTCGGCGGGAAAATTTTACATAATGTATAGGAGCGCAAAAAATGATAGACTACAAAGGCTTCAAAAGCGGCACGGATATCCGTGGCATTGCCAACCATGAAGGGGGCCGGGAAATCACCCTGACCGACCGTGCGGTGGAGAATATGGCGGCCGGCTTTGGGCGCTGGCTGGCAGGCCGTGCGGGTAAAGACGCCGCCCGCCTGCGCATATCGGTGGGGCATGATTCCCGTATCTCGGCCGGTCGGCTGAAGGCGGCCGTGATCCGGGGCCTGACCGCCGTGGGGAGTACGGCATTTGATTGCGGGCTCTCCTCTACCCCCGCAATGTTTATGACCACCGTCCCTCTGGCTGCGGGCGGGGCTGATATGGACGGGGCCGTCCAGATTACGGCCAGCCATCATCCCTTTGACCGCAACGGACTCAAGTTCTTCACGCCCGCCGGCGGTCTGGACGGTCCGGATATTTCCTATATTCTGGAACAGGCCGCCGCAATTGATGAACAGGGCGGCATTGCCGCTCTGTCCGGAAAAGGCGGAACCGAATTTTTAGATTATATGCCCCGGTATGCGGCCCTGCTGCGGGATATCATCGCCAAGGGGGTGGAAAAAGCGGAGGAAGACCGCCCCCTGTCCGGTTTTCACATTGTGGTCGACGCCGGCAACGGCGCCGGCGGATTCTACGCCACCCAGGTTCTGGCGCCCCTGGGCGCCGATATATCCGGCAGCCAGTTTCTGGAACCGGACGGGTATTTTCCCAATCATGTTCCCAACCCGGAAGATAGAGCTGCTATGGAGAGCGTTTGTGCAGCCACCTTGCGGTCCGGCGCTGATCTGGGCGTTATCTTTGATACAGATGTGGACCGTGCCGGGTGTGTGGGACGAGACGGACAGGAGATCAATCGAAACAGGCTGGTGGCCCTGGCGGCAGCTATAGCTCTGGAGAACTGCCCGGGCGGCACAATTGTCACCGATTCCATAACCTCCAGCGGTCTGAAAACCTTCATTGAAAGCAAACTTAACGGCGTCCACTATCGATACCGCCGGGGTTATCGCAATGTTATCAATAAGGCTATTGAACTGGAAGGAAAGGGCGTCCCTGCTCCTTTGGCCATCGAGACCTCCGGCCATGCGGCGCTGAAGGAAAATTACTTTCTGGACGACGGCGCCTATTTGATCACCAAGATTATCATTAAAATGGCCAATTTGCGGGCCGCGGGCAAGGATATAGAAGATCTGATCGGCGGGCTGCCGGAACCCAAAGAAGCGTCCGAGGTGCGCTTTGCTATTAAAGAAAAGGATTTTCGGGCCTACGGCGAGCACGTCATTGAGGAATTGGAAGCGTTTGCAGGCGGCGTAGCCGGCTGGGAAATCGCCGACGATAATCGGGAGGGCATCCGCGTTTCCACGGATCAAGGACGAGGGTGGTTTTTACTTAGGCTGTCGGTTCATGATCCCATTATGCCCATGAATCTGGAAAGCGACCGGGACGGCGGCGTCCGTGACATGGCGTCTGCGCTTCTACCCTTTTTCAGCCGCTTTGCCGGCCTGGATATAGCGCCTCTGGAACAAATATTCCGGTGATAAAGCACAATCGCTTTTCTTGGACATTTTGCATAACAGACCATAAGGAAATCCGCCGCGTGCAATGCACGCGGCGGATTCCTATCCCAGAACAGAAATAAGCGCTAAACGGCTAAAAGCCGATATAGCCGTTTTACTACTTCCGTAAACTACTTAATAATTTGAATAGAGCCAATAATCGGCAGAGGCTTCATGTTTCCCTGGGCTGCGGATATAATTCCCAGGATCGCATAAACCAAGGCGACTATATAGATCAGCCATGCGACCAGAAGCATGATCCACCGTATAACGGGAATAAAACCAAAAACTATACTTATTATGCTGCCAATAAGCGCAATACAGAAAACCAGAAACCCCTGGTTGGCATGAAAACGGGCGTAGGCAGAATCTTTACAGCAAATTAAAGGTAGAATAAAGAGAATGCCGATGTAAGACAAAATAGCGAAAACTTTATTTTTGCTGACATCGGTAGGATCGGGCTGCACCTCAACCTTGAAAGGCTCCTGATTGGTCTGATTCATAAAAAGTCCCCCCTTTATATGTTTTATTATATTATCTGTGTGCGCAAAAAACAACCAAGCAAATAGTTAAAAAAAATATAGTGTCATCTTGGTAATAGTGTACAACCCAAACGGCCTACATCAATTTGGGGAAAATATATCCCCATCCGAAGAACAGCGCCGCTTTTCTTGACCGCAAAACAGCTATAAAGGCGGTATGGGGACTCCTGCATCCAATTTCTATCCTTCATCTTTCGTCCTTTCTGCCGGATTCAACTTTCTCTATTTCCGCGAAAAGATCCTTTTCATTCTATGGTTCTCTATCGGGGTTCCGGCTATGGAGGAGAAAGGCTTTCCCTTTCTAGTATCAGTATATCGGGAACTGTTGGTACACATGTAAGTAAAATCCCAAAATGCTTTCTAAGAACTTCGGTGGCTCTTCTCACGCCTATCTTTTGGTTTTTTCCGGATAAGGCAGCCAGCAATATGTCAGAAAATGATTATACTTCAAGATAAAAAACAGCTTGAGAGGGCAACGCCCGGGTATCCCCATAAGGTGATACCCGGGCGTTACTTTTTAGGATGACGCTATCGTTATCCCTTTTGCTTTTTTCTCTTGACCGTCAGCGTTCCCAGCACACCGCCAAATACGAACAGCACCGCGATCCAGAGCCAAAGGTCGCCGTTGTCGCCGGTCTTCGGGACGTTCTCTCCGCCGTCCGACGCCGCCATTGCGGGGATTTCCACCGGGGCTTTTTCATAGCCGCAGATTTCGCATTCTTCATGCTTTTCACCTGCAACGCCTATCGCAGCCTCTTTGGTGGTAACCCAGACAAATGCATGCTCTGCAACATCCGTCTTTTCGCCGCAGGCACATGCATGCCAGTGGTTCGTTTCATCGTATTCCCACGAGTCGCCATAGGTATGACCGGTTGCATCGATATCAGCTATCGTCTTGGTCTGTGTATCTGCCCAATCCTCCGTGAAGGTGGCTGTATAGGTGGTTTCTCCTTTTTCGGTGCAGGTGGACGCTATGGTCTGCTCAACGGTTATGGTTGCCTCCGCTGTTTCCACGTGAGTGGGGTCGTTCTCACAAACGCGGGTCGCCGTGCACGCCCTGCCGTCCTCGCCCCAGGCAAAGGTCGGTTGACCCCAGGCGTGGCCGGTTTCGCCAATATCCGTTACCTCTCTGGTATCGGTATAGCTC
>DXVY01000030.1:0-8098 GCA_019417145.1 Clostridiales bacterium | reverse complement strand
TGGGCCGGATCGTTTTCGCAGGTGAAGGTCGCCGTGCAGGTCTTGCCGTCCTCGCCCCAGGCAAAGGCCGGTTGGCTCCAGGCGTGGCCGGTTTCGCCAATATCCGTTACCTCTCTGGTATCGGTATAGCTCTGCCCTTCAAACTCCACCGTCGCCGTGTAGAGGGTCACGCCCATCTCGGTGCAGGTGGCGTCGGTCTTGACCTCCGACTGAACAGCGGCCTCTTCGGTCTCGGTATGGGCCGGATCGTTTTCGCAGGTGAAGGTCGCCGTGCAGGTCTTGCCGTCCTCGCTCCAGTTGAAAACGGCTTTGTATGCGTGGCCGGTTGCCGGCAAAACGATCCATTCATCAAGATCCGTTATTTCTTTTGTGCACGCTTCGTCCTCAAAAGTTTTAGCACAGACGGTGCAGATATAGTAACTCTTCTTGCCATCCTGCAAGCAAGTTGGCGTCTGGCCGGCTACCTGTATACCGTTGTGCGTATTGACAAGCACAAGGGTTTCTTCACCTGCACAGGACTGTACAACGCCTTCTGCATTGACCGCCTGCAGCATCTCGCTTCGGATGGTGTAAGCCTTTTCTTCTGCGTCGTCCTTAACCTTGAACCGCAGCGTGATCAATTTTCCGTTGGCGGTGGTATCATTGAGCGTATCACTCGTTGCTAAAAAGCGGAAGGAATCTTTTGTCAAATCTTTCTGTGCTGTAAACTGTTCTTCGGAGAACACCTCACCCGCCGTATATCCCAGCAGCTCAAAAGCGCTGTTATCGAAAGACACCTGTGACCATACGCCCCAGAGTCCGGGATTTTCTTCTAGGTTTAATGTCAAATCAAATTCCTGCCCGCGCATGGTCTCGATATCCGCCGCAGAGAGGGAAAGCCCCGTGTCCGCCGGCGCTTGCAGCGAAGCGACAGAGGCCAAGGCGGGCGCCGCGCGGAATGTACTTGCCGGTAACACGTAAAGGCTTCCAGTTCCATATGAGGTGGTCACGCCTAGATAGTTTGTTCCCTCCGCCACCTCCATCCTCGCCCGGAAATATGCAAAGCCCAAGTGGTCTATCCATATATTCTCCAGGCTTGCCGGATCTGCTATCTCAAAGGTGTACAGGCTAAAATCCGTTGTATATCCGGTTATCGGTTCCGAAGCTCTGCCGCAGTTGATGAACGTACGGTCGGGTGTTATATAGTCCAGAACATAGGTCACCACGTTGTCGCCGTTATAATCGGAACGCTTAAAGTTATTGGGCGTCCAAATCCCGAATCCTCCGGGGACCTTTTCCACCCGCGGCGCGCCGAGAGGATTCCCGTCGGTTGTCGGGAATGGAATTTTGTTGATCACGACAACCTCGGTCAGGAGGATCTCATCAATAGCCAGATAATTTTCATTGCCCGGCCAGCTGAGCTTGATGTCGTAAACGCCGGCATTAAGCGGGGCGTTGCCCAAATACTGATCCTGCCATTCCACCGTTGTAGCAGCCCCGTTCGGGCGCCATTGAATGGTAAAATCTTCCGGGCGAATTCCTTTGTCAAGATATTCCTGTCCCAGCTCAAAAGAAAAGTAGTGCCAGTTGCGGTTATAGTCTTCGTTGATCTTGTATTGTTCAAAATACGCGGGGTTCAAACCGCTGACCTCTTCCTTCTGGCCAACCTTGGCGTAAAGGTAAAAATCGTTCTCGCTCGTAGTGATAGTGGAGTAATAGGTATATTGCTCGCCTGTGCCCTCCGGGTTTGCAAACCAGCCGAGGAAATTCTGGTCGCCGGAAAGGGTAACCTCCGGCAAATCCTGCAATCTTCCGCCGTCCGGAACCTCTTTAGCGGATATTTCCTCCCCCTGCACAATAAAGTGCACCGTGATCGACCGCGTCAGGACTTTGGCGTAAATAGTGATATCCTTTTCGGGCATCCGCGCAGTGGAAAAATCCACCGGCTGCGTCAGCGCCTCATCGTAATACCATGGGCTCAACTGTGGGCGCTCGGTCATCCCGCCCCAAAATACCAAATACAGATTGGGCTCAAAGATCACGGAATTTGCGAAATAGCGGGAAGGGGCCATCGTAATCTGTCCTCCCGGATACCCGTCCGGTACGGAAACGCTATAGTTTAACTGATAGATAGGATAATCCGGGCCTATCACGCATGAAACGACATACTGCATCGAGCTTTCCGACGGGGTAATCACCGGCATTACACTTTCCACGGCTACCTCTTCTCCGCAGACCTCCTGTACATAAGCTTGCAGATCGCCGGGAGCTGGCGTTTCACCGGAACGGAAAGTTACCGTCCTATCCGGAACATTCACACCACGGAAAGTAAAGGTTGCGGTACGGGCGTCGTCACTGTAGTTTGCATTTACCCTACCGTTGCTGCCAAACCGGTCGATATAGCTTAAATTCACCGGGGTATCCAGCGCAAACATCTCTTCTTCGCCGCTGTCGTCGGTATAAGTCAGCTTCCGGAAGGTGGAATATTTTCCCTCTGTAGCATTGTCCGCGCCCGTATTGGAAAGGGAGCTCAGCTCCAAAAACGGCTTGCCGTATACGGTGGTGTAGGTACGGGAGGTTTCCGAACCGTCAGCATTCTGTATGTTTTCCACCGTCAGGTTGTAGTCTTTCAGCTCAATATCATAAATATAGTTGGTATCTCCGATGATGGTCAGGCCGGTCGTCTTTGCGTCGCGGTATCCGCCTTCGCCCTCATATTTCAGGTTGGTGCCGTCTTCAGAAAGATAGTCGTTATAACCGATAAGCTCCAACACTTCCTCTTTAGAGGGCAGGTCAAAGGTCTGCAGGCGGGTGTACTGTTCACTCCAAACCGTTTGAAAGCCCTCCCGCTCGTTGCCCACCATGACGGTAGCGGTAGATACTTTGTTCATTTCCCCTTCGCTGAAGTTGGTCCAGACTACCGGAACGGTGATGGTGATATCGTATGCGCTGAACGCCAGTTTATCGTTTTTCCAGGTGACGATCATGTCGCTGACCTCACGGCGGCTTCCCTCGGGCGGGACTACAAATATCTTGCTGTCATCGGTCATAGAGAAGCAAGGGTTCGTAAACCGCAGATAAAAATCTTCATTCTCGTATACAACCTGCTCCTTTTGGCCTTCTGTAACATTCATTGTTTTCATACGGCGATAGGCTTCCGGCAGCCCCATCGTCACCCCGTTGCGGGAGTCACCGTCTTCATCTAAAACATACAGCAGATCATCTTCGCCCGGG
Source organism: Clostridiales bacterium (assembly GCA_019417145.1). GTDB lineage: Bacteria > Bacillota > Clostridia > Oscillospirales > Acutalibacteraceae > Howiella. Next base: position 4,885 of record DXVY01000030.1, on the reverse strand, counting down.
TCCAAGGCAAAGTCATAAACATGGTTCTGCACGCCAGCCGTCAACAGAGGGAATTCCTTGTCGTACAACGTAGGCTCATACTTAAAGGCGCCGAACAGAATCTGCGCTTTGAATTTCACGATGAGGTACAAGCCAAATTCCATATGCAGCGCGCCCATGGTTTTTTCCTCCGCAATCCACTGCGCACTGTTCTGCGGCCGTTCCTTGGTGAACACATACAGGAAATAACCGTGGAGCTTTATGTAGGGACCGAACTCTACATTGGCACCAATGCTGCCGATACTGGTGGTCAGAAATCCCATGGCCACATCCAGCTTGATGCCGATACGCACGCCCATAACGCCCATCATATAAAACTGGAAGCCAAAACGCTCATCCAGCAAATCCATCTCGCTGCTGCCTGAGTTTTTGGAAACAACATCAATCCAGAAATTATACCGTTTGCCCACTTCATATTCCAGATCGGCGCCGATGGCCAGATTCAGGTTGGTGTGTACCAGCAGGTCGGCGCTGAGTTTTACCGCCACGACGCTGATATAAAATTCCTGACTGAACATGTTCTGATTCACCAGCGTGACCCAGTCGGTCTCGGTATTGACCATTTCGGAATATTTGTCCATCAACTGTTCCAGGCCGGTCTTTTTCCCGGTTTCATCCTCTGCGGTGAGGATCTCTTCAAACTCGCCGCTGACATCGGCCAGCCCCAGGCGTTCCTCCGCCTCATCGATGGAGTACTCCTGGCCGTTTACGTTGACGCTGGGAAGCTGTCCGAGAATCTCCTCAATACGGGAGGAAATGCTTCCATCAGCATCTCCTGCCATGGCCCTTTGTGCCCGCAGTCCATTGAGCTCTCGAAGCAGCCCCCGGGTATCTCCTTCCGAAACAGCTTCCTGCAAAGCCGTCCAGATATCGTTCTCAGAGTCCTTGACGGTGTAAAACTTTGCTCCCACGGAAACGTTGGAATAGCTCTTTACATCCACCCCTAAATTGCAGCACAGCTTTTCCAGCTTAGACAACAGCTTGATACCTCTCCACTGGTCTTCAATGCTGACGCTCAGGTCGACGGCCACCTGCTCTTCAAAAGCAGCGCTGACCTCGATCTTCAGGGCATTGGTTGTCGTTCCGGATGTCTTGGACACAGAAAAAACGGCGCTGACCTCTACCCGGATCCCAAAGCCGCCGTCGTAGCGTTCGTCCACCAAAACGGACGGTTTAACGCTCAGGTCTTCCATCTTAAAAACCACGCGGCTGCTACTCCCGGTTGCAGCAAGAGGCGCTGCGGCCAATGTGCTGATTTCCTCCGCAGTAAAGCCCAGTGTCTGCATCTGCGCCTGCACGCTTTCCATGCCCATGGCATTGGTAGCAAGCAGAGCGGCAGCGTCATCCACAAATCCGCTTTGCTCGACCTGCGCCATAAGCTCCGCTTCCATCGCCGGGATGTTAAGATCCTCCTCGGTCACCGTTACCGGCGTCTTGACAAACAGCCCGCCTACCAGGTTTTCCTTTTCCTCGGCGGAGATCACCCTGTATATTAAGGATTCGTTATAACTGATATCGGTGATAATACCGTAGGCCACCTCGCTGTCCTCGGTCTGATTCTCAAAACTGTCGGTATAGAAGATCAGCAGGTCGCCGCTATTGAATTCCGGTCCCTCGGTATTGCCCAGCGCCGCATAAGCCACATGGTCATATGCATTGGGATTCAGCGTTTTGCCTTCCTCGCCCACCTGGGGCAGCGAGGGCACCTGATACGGGATCGTGTCGGGGATCAGCAGGACCTCGTCCAGATCATCGTCCCCGAGACTTTCAAAAGAGTACCGGGAGTATGGGTTTTGCGCAGCTGCAATATCCGTGATACGGACATAGGCCGCATTATCGTCGGAATAGTTGCTCGTGGTATAATCCCGTTCCCGCGGATCGGTACCTGTATAGATACAGATAATGCTGCCGACTTGCGGGGTAAAACCCGTTATATTATACCATTCAAAGAACCCGGTAATCGGCTCGGTGTTTTCGTCGTTGCTTAAAACGGACGCCTCCAGCACATCCACCGTTGTCCCGTCCGACATTGTGTAATCAATACTGCTATTGTCTTCAAGGAACTGCACATCTGGGTTAAAATTTAGGGTATCCTCTTCTTCACGGTAAATGGTAAATGCGACCGTGCGAAAGCGGGCGTCCTTATCTGTAAAGGTCAACCCTTCTCCCAGCGTCAGTTCATAGGAGCCTCCGGGTCGAAACCCGTTTTTTGCTTTTACCGTCCATTTTCCACCGCTGCCGGTGACCGCAAGCTCCACCGATTCCCAGCCGTCCTTAGCCATCAGCGTAAGATTTGCTTTCACCGCGTCCGCCGAGGCAAAATCTCCGTCAAGCGAAAAGCTTAAATCCGGAGACTGGTCGGTTAGGGCAAAGGAGTCAATATGCACCTGTTCGGTAGACTCGATGGGTTCATAGACGGCGGTCAGAGTCATGTCTGCCATCACTGGGGCAAGCGGATAGAAATCGTTGCCGTCCTCATCCACCCAGCCGGTGAAAATCCAGCCTTCCTTTGCCGGAGAAGGGATCTCTTTGTGGGTGCCATATCCCTGGCCGACGGTGATCGGAGCGATTTCTCCGCCGCCGTTGGTCTCAAAGGTAAGTGTGCACAACACCGGCGTCAGGCTGTCGAGGTTTCCCACCAAATAATCCTTCACCATCTGCACATCAATATCGTCCACGGCGCCATCCGCGTTGACGTCGGCTTCGGTGAAGTGAATACTGGTTTTTTCCTTCTCTTCGATGTACCGTTCCATCAGGTTGACGTCCAGCAGCTCCACCTTGCCGTTCCCATCGGCGTCACCGTACAGGATAGTATCCTGGGCAAATGCCGTCAAGGCGTTCAGCGGAATGATGGAAAGCAGGATACTGAAGGTCAGTATCAAGCTTACAATCCGTTTCTTCATTCTCGTATGCCCCCTTTATATGGTTTCTTTTCATCCGTAGCAAGATTGCGGCGCTCCGACGGCATGTGCCGCTTTTGCTCATGTCCGCAGACGCCGATCAGCGTGCCCGGCGTCTGCCGGTAGAAGCGGCAGGAGCCGCAGTCAATGCACGGCGCGCCATCCGGTGATTCGCCATATGTACAGGCGTCCTCCCCGGTAAACAGGACCGGGCATCCCTCCGGCGTGTAGACCGGGTTTTCAATAAAGTCCGGGAAAATTTCAATCTCTCTTCCTGTAAGTTGGTCATAACATAAGGGGATCTCCAACAGCACCCCTTCAATGTTATACTGCCGTGTCTTCCCCATTTGCGGCCTCCTTTCTCTGTGGTCTTCGGCTGACGAGCCCCCTATTCGTCTATAGGATAACAGAAAAAACCGGCTTTGACATCGCCCGTTTCAGAGGGTAAAACGGGTAGGGTCAAAGCCGGTTTTCCGGTGGATTTGCCTATTTCAGCATATACTTTTTCAGTTCCTGCCGCTGGCGGATGCCCAGCTTTTGCAGGACGGTGGAGATATACCGTTTCACGGTATGAGCGGATATGTTCATGTGCTGCGCGATTTCCTGATTTGTCCATCCCCGCACTGCCAGCATAGCGGCCGCAAACTCGGTGGTCGTCAGGTCGTCTGCGACCTCGTGTCCGGTCGCCGGGTTATGTATTTTCCGCCATCCGGCGGAAAACCGGTAGGTAATGGCGATAATTCGCTTGAAATCCTCCGGCCAGCCCGGCTTGATGACCGCCTCCAGCATTCCGCCAAGAAGCCCGTGATGTTCTCCAAAGCCCTCAATCAGATCGTCGGGGCGGGCGATTTCCCATGCGGCCAGCAGATGTTTTTGCGCCTGCTCGGTCTGTTTTAAGCTCATATAGTCCATCACCGCAACCAAATGCAGGTAAATGGCGGGTACGGGGTACCGATCCGCCCCCATACCCAGGGTAGCCTCCACCATACCCACGCTCTTTTGGTAGTCCTCTTTCAGATAGAGATAATGGGCCTGGACATACAGGGCAAACGCCCGCAGGCCGGATGGCAATAGCGGCAGGAATGCCTGCGTCGGAGGCATTTTTTCCGGCAGCGGAAGGTGCAGAAGCACAGAGGCCGCAAACACAACAAAGGATTCGATTGCACGAATATACGGCGCTTTTCCCGCGTTGGCAGCTAAGGTGTTCTTGATCTCTGTCAGCGCATATCGGGCGTGCTGGATCTGACCGCCGGATAAACTCGCATAGGCATAGATAAGGCATGCAGAAAAGCGGTATGCCGCGTCGGGACAGGTCAGGTACAGCTCCGCTTCCTGTATGGCCTTTTCAGGCCGGCCGCTGAAATAATGATATTCTGCAAGGGCAATCTCTTTTCTGGGGCCGTCCTCCATCTCATTGATGTAGTCCAGACAACGCCCAGGCTCAAAAGGCGTGTCCATCAACGGCATGAATCCCATAAAGACTTCCGGTTGTTGCTGGGAATGCTGGGAAACCAGGCGCCCCTTTTCTTTTCGCGGGTCCTGGGGTTTCACGGCGCTGGACGGAATCCCCCAGGATTTCCCGAATTTGCGGATCCCATCGATCCGGCCTTCCGCGCAATATTTCTGCACAAGTCGGTCTGAAATCTTCCATTTTTTTGCAGCTTCCTGTACGGTGATGTATTCCATGTGGAACCTCCATGTGCCCTCTTTGGGCGCGCGGCAAAACTGTTCGCATCGCCGCATACCTTCCAATCGTTTTTGGAAACACTTCCCCCTATTTTCTATTCGTATATGCGAACGGCTTTTCTGTTCGAATGTGCGAATACTTCTTGCAGTGTTTTCCCTGATTTTTCTGTTCGCAATCCCGTATAGTTTTATTATATAAATTCATCCGACCATTTGCAAGTAGGAAATAGGATATGGAATTAAAGGTAGAGGATATATAG
>DXVY01000003.1:8590-28429 GCA_019417145.1 Clostridiales bacterium | reverse complement strand
CTTCATCATGGATATGTGGATCCGGCTGGACTACAGCCAAATGCTGGGGGGCATTTTGGTAATGGGCGTTGTGGGGCTATTCCTGAACCGAGGGATGGACCTGCTTGAAAAAAGGCTGTGCCCCTGGTCGCAAATTGGACGCGCCCATAAGGAATCAGGCGTATCCTGATTATCATTGTTCCGGAAAACTACGGCCAGTTCCCGGAAAGGAAATGGGAAAACAGAAAACGCCCATACCGGGCGCGGGGCCGCCCGTGCCTGCGGCAGCATTACGGCGGGCACGGCGGGGGACGGCGCGGTTCCGAAGGCGCCCGCCCCTTCCGGCTGCCAGAGCAGTGATGACGGGGCGGTTTATGCGGCAAGTCGTTCTTTTCCTTGACGCCGCGCACCCAAAACAGCGGATGGCCCGCAGCAGATTTGACCGTCATATGTACCGCGCTTTAACCCATTTGCATACCGGTACGGCCCCTTTTGCATCCGAGGCGCTCTATGCCAAAATCGTAAGGCACAAAAAAAGACAGCTAAAAGCTGTCCTTTTTTACGGCCGACGGCGCATAGCGTCTGCCGTATAGGCGCGGCGACGGGAAATTCTTTTCCGTCGCCGCGCCCGTATATTTTCCTTGCGGCCGACGCAGTTCAGCCCTGTCTGGCTAAAATCTTACAGATTTCCATCACATCGGCAATGGTGATCTCGCCATCATCGTCCAGGTCGCCCCGCTGGATCTCCTCGTCGGTAGGATCGGTTCCCGCCGACTCTCTGGCCATAACCTTACAGGCCTCCATCACATCCGCGATGGTCACTTCCTCATCCTTATCCAGGTCCCCGGGAATCACAGTGGGAAGAGGGGCCTCCACCGTTACCGTAATCCGGGCGAACAGCCCGTCTGGATTGAAAAGGGTATCCGGCAGCAGGCCCTTAAGGATATATTCGCCGGAGGTATAACCGTCATATTCTTTGCCGTCGGGGCCCTCCGACTCCCACTGCACGGCCACCGACTGGGTCCGGCCGTCGGCCAGCGTAACCTTTACGGTTTTAGGCAGAGACAGCTGGGCGAATTCGGTTCCCTGGGGCACCGAAATATTGGCCGGATCATCCACCCGGCTGACCGGGGAGGCTCGACGTTGGGCGAACAGCCAGTCCAGCAGGTCGGGTTCGTCAAAGGCCGGTTTCCAGGCCTCGTGCCCGGCATTGGTATATTCGGTGTAGATGACATTGCTGCCCGCCGCCTTCAGGGCGGCCACCATATCCTGGGTGCCCCTGACCGGAACGATTAAATCGTCGGTGCTGTGGTAGGTGCGGATGGGCAGGTCTTTAATCAGGGACGCCTTGGAGGGGTCCGCGGCGCCGCAGATCGGTATGGCGGCGGCAAATTTGTCCGGAAAACGCATGATGGTATCCCATGTGCCGTAGCCGCCCATAGAGATGCCGGCGATGTACATGCGGTTAGTATCCACCCGGTACTCCCCCGCTATCTGATCCACCAGCTTCATGGCGGCGGCCATCGGCTGACTTTGGGGAATCGCGTCCACCGAATAAGACCCGTTGCCCCAGGGGGTATCCACCCACTGCTTGTCATTGGGACACTGGGGAGCGATGATGATACAGCTTTGATCCGGGTCGGTGCTGTTCACGATCCGGGTAAGAATCTCAGCATTGACGATGATCTGCCATTGATTATCGGTTCCCCGCTGCCCCGCCCCGTGGAGGAAAAGCAGCAAGGAGTACTTCCGCTCGCTATTCATTTTCTCAGGAACATAGATGCGGTAGGGTAGGGTAAGACCGGTGTCCGGGTCGGTATAGGTGGCTTTGGCGAATTGCTGCTGCACGTCCTGGGGCATATCGGCCGCCAAAGCCGATTGGACCGGCAGGAGGCCCATAAGCAGCCCCACCGTCAAAAGTACGGCCATCCATTTTCTGATCTTCATACGCTTTCTTCCTTTCAGCGCTTGCTGTAATTACAGTATTCTGTCGGGGCCTTCCTGGATCAAGACAAACCGCGTCCTGTTCCGGGCAAAAAACAATTTGCTTTGTCCCATAAAAATCGCCCTGAGAAAACCCAGGGCGATTTTTTAGTCTTTAACCATTGCGGGCCAAAATCTTGCAGATTTCCATCACGTCGGCAATGGTGATCTCACCATCATCGTCCAGGTCGCCACGCGCGATCTCGTCATCCGTGGGATCGGTCCCCGCCGACTCTCTGGCCATGACCTTGCAGGCCTCCATCACGTCGGCGATGGTCACTTCCTCATCCTTATCCAGGTCCCCGGGCACAATGTCTTCACCGGTATCCGGCCAGGTGGTGCCGCCTTCTACAGAAGTATTCTCGGCAGTGAAATCGTACCAGGCAGCCACTCTCCGGTCTTTGGCGTCGATATGCTCGCCGCTGCCATTGATCATGTAGTCATACTGGGCAAGGATTTCATCGGCCGTCAGGGCCCTGGAATACACCCGGGCCGAGGCCATGGATCCGCGCAGGAAATTGGTGGTGCTGCCGTCCATATGGCCGAATCCCATGGCATTGCCAGTGGTTTGCACATGCACAGGGGTGCTGAGGGTCTGGCTGCCCAGCTGCTGGCCGTCCATATACATAGCCATGGTGCTGCCGTCGTAGGTAGCCGCCAGCTGATGCCAGCTGCCCACAAAGCCCGCAGGAATGTTGACATTCAGCGTTGTCCAGCCGCTGCCGTCCTGAAGGGCAAACTCCAGCTGTCCGTTTGCGATCTTCAGACTGGTCTGGAGGTCGCCCTTAGCCAGGAAGGTGTTGCCGTTCTCCATGTCGGCGGGGTTGACCCAGACCTCCATGGTGTAGGCGCTGGTGCCGGTGAAGACATTGTTGAACAGGTCGGAATTGGGGGCGTCGAAGTAGCCCTTCATGGCGTAGCCGGTGGGAGAGGTCTCATCCCGCACGATGCTGGCCGTCTGGGTGATTTCGGCCACAGCAGCGTTGGTGCTGGCGTCGGTCACATAGGCCTTGGCGCCATATGCGGTCTTTATTTCCTCCTCAGCCTGCTCCAGATAGGCAAGGCCGGTTACCAGTTCCTTCTGGTCATCGGTCAGCTTCTCGTAAGCCGCCCGGGCGGCTTCGATATCGTCCTTCTGGTATTCGGTCACGGCTATGGAGATGTCGCTAATCAGGGCGTCCACCGCCGCGGCCTGCTGCTTATCGTGGGCTTCCTGGTCGAAGGAGTCGGCGTCCCGCCACACCTTGCTCAGTTCCATCTTGTCGGCCGTAGCCGTCTCATAGGGCACAATGGTATAGGTATAGGTAAGGTCGCTGCCGTCGTTTATCAGGCGGTATTCGTCCTGAGGCGGCGGCCCAAGGCTGCTGGTGCTGGTACCCCGGGATTTGTAGTCTACCCGCATGACCGTATGATCGGTCTTGGGCAGCTGATAGGTATGCCCCTTATTGCTCAGTTCTGCCGTACTAAAGTGGAGGGCGGCGGCTTCGATGGGCTGCTCGCCCACCACCATCAAGCCGATGGACTCCTGGGGATCCTCCAGCGCCATAAAACGCACGCCGGTCTTACGGCCGGTATCCTGGGGCCGGGCAAAAGAGAAATAGGAATCCGAAACCGTGCTTTCATACACGCCTATGGGCGCGCCCAGATTGCGATCTCCGAAGGTTTCCTGGGGACCGTGCCCGTACCAGGTAATGTTCTCATAGCCGCGGGGCAGGGTCAGCTCGGTGCCGTAGCTCAGCATCTCGCCTATGGCCGCGTCACGATGGAGGGTCGCTGTTATCTGCACCTCGCCCGAGCCGTAAACGGTATACACAAGGTCCTGGGTGGAGTCGCCTACCCCATTCAGCCCCAGAGAAGCCTTGATTTCCACGCTCTTTCCATCCTGGGTGGCGGCGGCGGTCAGGCTCTTAAGCTGCATATTCTGGTTGGCGTTTTCCCATTTGCCGTCGATATTCTGGTCGTTATTGGTTTTGGCCCTCCAGTAGTTGGGGGTCGCACCGGTGAGCAGCACCGTGTCGTCATAAGTATAGTCGGTGATAAGCCCGGTGGCCTTATTCACGGTCAGGGAGAAGCCGTCGCCCTCCACCGTGTAGGCGTCGTCGGTCTCCTTGAGGACTGCGTCCCCGATGGTGGAAACATCCAGCCCGGGGATGTGCTCCACCGTGGCGGGCACCCGGAGCTGCTGGTACGCAACCTCAAAGTCCTTATCGGCCCAGAGGGTGTCCTCCTTCAGGGTAACCGACAGGTTCAGGAAATACTCGGCGTCGGCCTTTGCGGTTGCGGGCATCTGGAAGGGAACCGAAACCGTCCCGCTGGTCCGGGGGGCCAGGCTCAGGTCGGAAAGGGTGCCCTTGTCGACCATCTTCCCATCCTCGGTCAGCTCCCAGGATACGTTGAACTGGCTAAGGTCGGTGAAATTGTAGTCGTTCCGGAAGGTGACCTCCCGCCGGAGTATCCCCGCCTCGTCGGCCGACATAAGGATATTCTGATAGTTGTACTTCACCTCATACAACTCGGGCTGGGGCGTGCGGTCAGAGGTGATAAGGCCGTCGCAAGAGCCGTCGGCGTCATGCTGTTCCTCGTTCCAGCTTCCGCCGTAGCCAAAGTACTTGCCGGCCATATCCTCCCGGCCGATTTCGGCGTAGTAGTCCCAAACCGAATCATCGGTCTGCACGGTGGCCTCGGCGGCGTCCATCCAGAGCAGCACGGAGGGATCGTCGGCTTCGATGGCATAGCTGCCGGTGTTCTCATCCCCCGCCAGCTGGGCCTTAATTTCCTCCTGGGTCAGGGCCTTGGAATAGATGCGCACCTGGGCGTACTTGTTGTTGCCGTCCCGGTCGGTATTCTCCACATCCCGACCCACAGCCAGTTCCTGGCTGCTGGCCGCAATGGCGCCGTCCACCGTCTTCTGGGGATTGGTCTTGCAGGTAAGCGGTTCGCCATCACAGTAGACCTGCATATTATGCCCGTCAAAAGTGGCGGTAAGCAGATGCCAGTTGCCCAGCCAATCAGAAGGAAGGGCAAAGTCATTCTGGATCCACTGGCCGTCGGCGTATACATAAAAGGCCACATGGATGTTACCGTTGTCTTCCGCCATGGTGCGCATGGCCACCTGGTGGTCGCCCTTGGCCAGGATGATATTATAGCCCTTGGCCGTCGTCTGCTGCATGTACAGTTCCAGGGTAAAGGCATTATTGCCCGACAGCACAGCGTTGATTGTATTGTTGGCGCCCTCGTTCTTGCTCTCCGAGATAATCGACACGCCGTCAAAGGATTTGCCGTCGGGGGCCGACGCGTCATCGGACAGGGAGCCGCTCAGGCTGGCCACAAAGCCGTTCTGCGACTGGTCGGCCGTCAGATCATAGCCGGCCGGAATGGGGGTGGCGATAGACTGGTCGATCCAGTCCCAGATAAAGCCGCCCAAGAGGTTGGAGCTGTTCCGGAAGACGTCCATATAAAGGTTGAGGCCGCCCTCCGAGTTGCCCGGGGCATGGGCGTACTCGCTCATAAGATAGGGCATCCGGTCGGCGTTCTGGCCCCAGGCCTCCACCTCATTGGGATAGGAATACATGGTGCTGCCGATGTCCACGCCGCCGCCCCAGCCCAGGCGTTCCATCTGCACCGGGCGGGTGGTGTCCAGAGGCCGGATGACCTCCTGGATAGCGCGGCGGTAGACCTTCTTAGGCCCACTGCCGGCCGTCTCGTTGCCCATGGACCACATGACAACCGACGTCCGGTTCTTCTGGGCGTTGACATTGGCCGCAATGCGGTCAAAAATCGTATCCTCGAAATAGTTCCCAAGCGACGTATCGTCATCCCAGCCCAGGGCGTGGGACTCGTTGTTGGCCTCGGCCAGCACATAGATACCGTACTTGTCGCAGAGGTAGTACATATACCGGTCGTTAGGGTAATGGGAGGTGCGGATGGCATTGACATTGAACTGCTTCATCAGTTCAATATCCTTTTCATACAGCTCCCGGGTGACGTACCGGCCGGCGTCGGGGTTCACGTCGTGGCGGTTTACGCCCCACAGCTTCAGGGGCTGGCCGTTGATGGTCACGGTCTGGTAAGAAGTGGTGGTCTTATCCAGGTTTTCGTTCACCTCGGTCATGGTGAACTCAATCTCCCTAAAGCCCAGCTGCTGGCTTAAGCTGTGGAAATACCTGCCGCTGTCCTTCTCATACAGGGAGACAACCAGGGTGTAGAGGTACGGATCCTCATCCGACCACAGGTGGGGATTCTCAATCAGCCGGTTTAAGGAGAGGGTGCCCTCCTCCATGGAGGCGACTTCCGGCGCATCTCCCCGCAGGGGGTTGTCAGCCAGGACATCCTTCCCTTCGGCGTCAAACAGCTTTACGTCCACGCCGTAGTCGCTGGCCGTCTCGGTGCTCTCGTTGGAGATGTACAGATCCAGCGACAGGTCGGCGTCCTCATAGTTTTCGTCCAGATCGGTCTCCACTTTGTAGTCCCGGATGCGCACCGCCGGGGCGGCGTAGAGGTAGACATCCCGGAAAATACCGGCCAGCCGGAGATAGTCCTGATCCTCCATGTAGCTGCCGTCGCACCAGCGGATGACCTTGACGGCTAGGACGTTGTCCTGTCCGTCCGCATTCAGGAAGGGGGTGATGTCAAAATCTTTGGCGTCGAAGGAATCTTCCGCATAGCCCACCTCGTGGCCGTTGACATAGAGGTACATACAGGACTCCACGCCCTGGAAGGATATGTAGACCTTCTTGCCGTCCTCCATCCAGGAGGGATCCACGTCAAAGCTGCGGCGGTAAAAGCCCACAGGGTTGAATACCTTGGGGGCCGCAGGCACCGGATCGTTGGCGTTGCCGTAGTGGCCCGGCCAGGGGTACGTAATGTTGATGAAAATGGGGAAGTCAAAGCCCTGGGTCTGCCAGGAGGCGGGCAGGGTCACGGACTTCCAGCCGCAGGCGTAATTTGCGGTGTCCTTTGTGGCAACCTGATCGTTGCCGGTGTAGGGATTTAAGGAGGTGTCGTAATCCACCTTGTAAAACTCGTCGGAAATGCCGTCGGCGTCCGCCTCGGCAGGACTGCGGTAAACGGTCAGATCCCACTTCTGGTCGTCGCCCTCGCCAGTGAGGAGCTGGTAGTAGCCGGACAGCTCCGGCTTGTAATCCACAGCGCCCTGCCGGGCCGCCTCTACGCTGTCATAAGGGATGGCATCAGCCGAACGCAGGGGTTCCCGGTTGACCTCGTAAATATCCGATTGGTTCACTGTATTCCCGGCGATATCCTGGCTGTTCAGATCTCCCGTCCACTCATTGCCGGTAAAATAGGTCTGCCCCGGCTCCAACTCGGAAAGGGCGGTCAGCGCCGGCCAGGCGGCGTCCTCCTTCCAAGGGTCCCCGGCCGCGGCTGCGGCCGTCCCGGCCGTGGGCACGGCCATGGAAGCGGCCATGGCTGCGGTTAATACAGCCGATACAGCCCGTTTTTTCCACTTCATAGATAGCCCTCCTGACTAAAATTCATAGTGTGTTAACCACTGCATTCAGTATATACGTTATAGTAAATGAAAACAATGGTATTATGTTCTCTTTTTATGTTGATTTGTTGTTTCTTGTCTGAGATAGACGTGGACAAACTTGCCCGCCGTCCGTTTGGGCAAATCAAATATAAAAGAAGGTGCATTAGAAATGCTGCGGTGTATTTTGCTGCAAAATCGAAACCTGCGGGATATCAACCCCATGGAATGCGGCGAAGAGGACTGCCGGGCAGGCTACCATGTGGGCCCCATGGCTCGGGCGTATTATCTATTGCATTATGTTTATTCCGGCAAGGGTATTATGCGGGTGCGCGGCAAGACCTACCATATTGGCAAGGGGCAGATCTTTATTATCCATCCCCATGAGATCGTGTATTATCAGGCCGATGAAAAAGAGCCCTGGCATTACAGCTGGGTAGGCTTCCAGGCCACGGTAGAGCTGCCGACCGCCCTGGCCGAGGATATGCTGGACCTTCCCCCGGCCGAGCACCTATTCCGGGCCATGAAGGACTGCGACCAGACGGGGGTGGACCCGGAGTATTACCTGTGCGGCAAAATATACGAGCTGCTGGCCATGCTCAATCAAACCCAGAAGGTCCGGGGAAGCAAGACGGCCGAGCATATGCTGCAGGCCAAAAATTATATAGACACCAATTATATCGCCCAGATCACCGTGGAACAGATCGCTGAACAGTTGAACATCAACCGCTGCTATTTCAGCACGGCCTTTAAAAAACACATTGGTAAATCCCCTCAACAGTATCTCATGGACGTGCGGCTGGAAAAGGCGGCCGAGCTCATGGTGGGCCACGGCTACACCGTCAGCGCCGCCGCCCTCAGCGTGGGGTATACGGATATATTTAATTTTTCCAAAATGTTCAAGCGAAAATACGGCCTGTCCCCCACCGCCTATGCGCAGTCCCGGAAATAACGTATGAGAGCCGCCCAGGCGCCGTCCCGTGGCGGCTTATCTTATCCGGCCGCAGCCCGTCTTGCATAACAAGCGCCTGGGGGATCATATAAGGAACAAAAGACACCCGCCCACAAAATGGGGCGGGTGCAGGGAGGAAATGCAAGTATGTACGACGTAATTATCATCGGAAGCGGGCCGGCCGGCGTGTCGGCCGCCCTCTATACCGCCCGGGCCGGCCTGTCCACCTTGGTGTTCGGTCTTTCGCCGGGCGCGCTGGCGGGGGCCCCCTCTATCGAAAACTATTACGGTCTGTCCGCCCCCTTGTCCGGAACGGAGCTCCACGAAATCGGACTGCGGCAGCTGGCGGCAGTCGGCGCCGCGCTGCGGACCGAGGAAGCCGTGGGCCTGCGCTACGGCGACGGCCCGGCCGCGTCCTTTGTGGTAGACACGACCAAGGATGGGCAAACCGCCGCTTATGAGGCCAAGGCCGTGATTCTGGCGGCCGGCAATGTGCGCAAAACCCTGCAACTCCCCGGCCTGTCCGCGCTGGAGGGAAAAGGGGTCAGCTACTGCGCGGTCTGCGACGGCTTTCTTTTCAGGGGCAAGCGGGTGGCCGTTTTGGGTAACGGCGCCTATGCCGCCCACGAGGCCGCCTATTTAACCGGGCTGGCCGGGACCACCTATCTGCTGACGAACGGGTTGGCGCCGGAGGCCGAGCCGCCTGAAGGCGTAATCCTGGAGGCGGGTTCCATAACCGCCCTAAAGGGCGAGACCCGTTTGGAAGAGGTCGTATTCGCCGATGGAACGGCCCTGCCGGTGGACGGCCTTTTTGTCGCCCTTGGCACGGCCTCCTCGGCCGACTTCGCCGTCAAGCTGGGGGTGCTGTCGGAAAAGGGGCAGATCGTCACCGACAAGGATCAGCAGACCAACGTCCCCGGCGTTTTCGCCGCGGGGGACTGCGCCATAGGCATCAACCAGGTATCCGTGGCCGTAGGGCAGGGCGCCGTCGCAGGCCTTGCCGCCGTGCGCTACTGTAAAGCCCACGGTTAATTTCCCCAACGCCGCCTCCTATTTCCTGCCCAGGCGCGGGAGTATACGGACGGGTACATTGGCGCGGTTTGCTTATTTGCCCTCGAAAAAGGCCCGAAGCCTGCTTTCCAGCCGCTTGGTATCGTCGTAGCCCTTTCGGTAGGCCGGTTCCAGCCGCTCCACCCGTCTTTCAAACCGGCCGATGCCCAGAGACGCAGCCGGGGCTATAACCAGCGCGCGGCCCTCCTCTTCAAGCTGCCGCAGATACGCTAGGGTTTCATTGTATACCAAATGTCGTCGGTCCAGCATGCGGACCACGCCCGGATACTGGCGATACTTGAGGCGGTAGAGAGCACGGCCCTGCTCGGGCGCCTTGACAAAATCCCGTTCCCTGGTCAAAACAACCACCACCCGGTCGCAGCCCTGCGCAAGGGCGCGCCGGACCGGGATGGGATCGGTGGTGCCCCCGTCTAGATACAGCTTGTCCTTATACCGGACCATGGGCGCGAAAAAGGGAATGGAGGAAGACGCCCGGAGCACGATACTGTGCCCGTTGATGTCCGCCTTGCCGAAATAGGCCGGCTGGCCGGTCTGCACGTCGCTGACCCCCGCCTCAAAGGCGCAGGAAGAGGCCTGGAAGGCCGCATAGTCAAAGGGATCCAGTCGGTTGGGGATCTCATCGAAGATAAAGTCCATGCCGAAAACCGATCCGTGTTTAAGAAAATTACCTAGGCCAACATACCGCTTGTCCCGCACCCGCACCGTATTGATGCGCAGATTTCGTCCTCTCTGGCCGGACACATAGGATACGCCGTTGCAGGCCCCGGCCGACACGCCGATCACATAATCGGCCCAAAGCTCCAAATCCATAAGGGCGTCCAGCACGCCGCCGGTATAAAGTCCCCGCATGCCGCCGCCCTCCAGCACCAGCCCGATCTTCATGGGATTTTCCACCTTTCTCACAGTATGAATGGTCGGTATAAAGTATAGCAAATTTGGCCGGCCTTGCCTAGGCTCTTGGGCCGTGTTTCTCCCCTTCTCCCAAGAAAATCTTAAGAATTTCTCTAGCTTTTGCGAGTCAAATTCCCGCCAGAATATGCTATACTCAGCCTAGGCGCCGCGTCTTGAAAGGGTTGCAGCCGCCGCTTTAGCACCGCTTGGAGAAGGCGATTAAAACCTATTTGCAGCATTCCTTACCGTGCGGCGTTACCCTTGAAAAGAGGTATCTATAACGCTACTCTTACAATAAGGAGCGTAGAGTATGAAAAACAAGATCTGCAACCTGCTCATCGGCCTGGCGTTTATAGCCGCCGCCGTCCTATGGGCCGGCAATACCTTTGGCATCTGGAGCTTTACCCTCTTCTTCCCGGGCTGGTGGACCCTCTTTATCATAGTTCCCAGTCTGATCAGCATCGTCAAATCCGGTCCCCGGGTCTTCAACCTGATCTGCTTTATTATCGGCGGCCTGCTTCTCCTCACCCAGCTGCTTCCCTCGGTGTTCACCTGGTCCCTGGTCAGCCGGCTGGTTTTCCCCATCATCCTCCTGGTAATCGGCGTGGTTATCCTATGCCGCAGCCTTTTCACAGGCCATGCCGCCAAGGTCAAGGCGACCGGTCCTAAGCAGGACTATGCCGCCGTCTTCAGCGCCCAAAATCTCCACTTCCCCGGCGAGGGCTTTAACGGCGCCAATCTGACCGCCGTCTTCGGCGGCCTGGACCTGGACCTGCGGCAGGCGGTCATCCGGGAGGATATCGTTATCCACGCCACCGCCGTCTTCGGCGGCATCGACATCTTTGTGCCGCCCAACGTAAAGGTCAAGCTGCAAAGCGTGCCCATTTTTGGGGGCGCCTCCAACAAGACGCGGCAGCCTGTGGTACCCGACGGGCCGACCGTGTATATCGACTGTGTGTGTATCTTTGGGGGGCTTGATGTAAAATGAACGGAGCACAGAAGGCAACCAAGTATATCGGCATCTTTATCGGCATTCTGCTGGCCATTGGCATTCTGGGCGCTATAATACAAGGAGGATTGGCGATCTTGCGTATTTTCACCGACGGTTCCGCAAAGGGACAGGATTTCTCCCAAAGCTACACCGAGAACATCCGCAACCTGCACGTGCAGGTGGGAGCCGGCGAGGTCCGGCTGGTACAGGCGGACGGCTGGAAGGTGGAGGCGACCAACATCCATTCGGGCTTTCGCTGCCAGGTGACCGAGGATACCCTGCGCATTGAGGAGGAATGGTCCTTTCTGAAGTTTTTCCGCCTGGGCGGCAATGACGCGCCTACGATCACCGTCTATATGCCGGCCGATCAACTTTCGCTAATCACCCTGCACAATGGGGCCGGAAAGCTGACCGCCGACGCAGTCAACGCCCATACCGTCAAGCTGGATGGCGGCGCCGGCGAATTCCAAATCGCAGCGGTCAAGGCCGACCGGCTGGAGGCGGATCTGGGCGTGGGAGAGGTATCCATCCAGGACGCCGAGGTCGGGGACCTGGATATCGACGGCGGCGTGGGTGCATTCGCCTTTGCCGGCCGGCTCACCGGCAACGCCAATATCGACGGCGGCGTGGGTGAAGTGCGCATGACCCTGATCGGCAGCAGCCGTGAGGATTTCAATTACAATCTGGATCACGGCGTGGGAGAGATACGCATCGGCGGCCAGCGCGGTAGCGCCGGCAAAACCACCTACCCCGGCGCCTCCCAAACGCTTGACATAGACGGCGGCGTGGGCGAGGTCACTGTGGATTTTACGGACGAATAGGGCTTTACAATTCCCTTTGCGTCAGGTAGAATGGCTATGGAAATATGTGGCTACCAAAGGCGGCCGGCCGCGTATATTTCTGCGGCCGGCCTCCCCGTGTCAAAGGAGGCATTGTATGACAGAATGGGATAAAATGCGCGCCGGCAAGCTCTATGTGGCTGGCGACCAGGCTCTTCGACAGATGCGTATGACCGCCAAAAAGCTTTGCATCGCCTATAATGCCCTGCCCCCGGACGCCGACGAGACCCAACGGCGGGATATTTTGCAGAAGCTGATCGGGCACATGGAGGATACGCCCCATTTTGAACCTATTTTCCGCTGTGATTATGGCCGAAATATCACCATTGGCCGGCATTTCTTTTCCAATTACAATTTGGTGATACTGGACAGTGCGCCCGTCTTCATTGGCGACGACGTGCTCATCGGACCCAATGTGGGCCTGTTCACCGCCACCCATCCCCTAGATCCGGAACAGCGGGCATCCGGTTTGGAACTGGCCAAACCAATCACCATTCAGGACGGTGTATGGATTGGCGGCGGTAGCATTATCAATCCCGGTGTAACAGTTGGAAAGGGCAGCATTATCGGGGCGGGCAGTGTGGTCACAAAGGACATCCCCCCTGGCGTCATCGCCGTAGGCAGCCCTTGCCGCGTATTGCGTCCCTTGACCGAGGCGGACAAAATGCCGCTTTGAGGAGCGAATAAAACGAGATACAATGACAGAGCGAATTTTTGCAGGATATAGGCCGCGCTCTTTATGGCCGACCACCAGCGATGTTCGAAAGCTTCTGCGACCGGCTCCGTGCTTCCACCTCTTGCAATTGATATCCCAATAGAAGGCGCTCTTTTATATTGTAAAAGCATTTATTAACCGCTCGCTTTGCGAGCGGTTTCCTTTTGCAATAAAACGGACTCCATATTTTTAGAGATGGAGTCCGCCGGATGAAAGTCCAATTCAATTATTCTCCCATAGACTGTCCTGCAGCCGCTTAATTTTGGCCCTACGCCGCATCTCCTCCTCCCGGTCCAGCCGGTAGCCCCCGCCGTCGGGTATCAACACGCTTCCTGCTCGGGCGCCCTGTGGCAACAGCCGCCGGGGAATCTCCACTATCCTCTTGTCCTCGTCTTCACATAGAGCCCTATCTTCCTCAAATCGATCGATAATCAGCAATGCATACTCTCCTCCTATCATGCAGCGTCGCGTGGCCCGGCCTCGGTCGTCTGGGTCTCAAAGCAGATGGTACCGTCCAGATCGGTCCGGTAAATAACGATGTCGGCGGCCGATAGCCGCTCCAACGTCTGGTCGGTGGGATGGCCATAGGCGTTGCCAGCCCCTACCGATATAACGGCGTACCGAGGATGCACGGCCGCCAAAAACCGTTCCGAGGTGCTGTTTTTGCTGCCGTGATGCCCCACCTTCAGAATATCCGCCGATAGATCCCGGCCGGAGCGCAGGGCTGCTGCCTCTGCGTCCTCCTCCGCATCGCCGGTAATCAAGGCGGTCACCCCGCCTGTCCGCGCCCGCACAAACATGGAACGGTCGTTTTCATTTTGAGCCGCAGGCATGGAATGCATAATCTCCAGGTGGATATCCCCTATGTCAAAAACGTCTCCGTCCTGCGGATGTATTACCGCCATATCCCGCTCTGCAGCCTTTTCCAGCAACCGATTATAGTAGGCCGCGTCGGCCTCCTCAGCCGGGGGCGTGTCCGTGATTAGCAGCGTGCCCGCGTCAAAGGCCTCTGCCGCCATACCCAGTCCACCGATATGGTCGGCGTGTGGATGCGTGGCGATAAGATAATGGAGCTTTGTCACCCCCTGCCGCCGCAGCTCCCGGCAGAGGTCGGCACCGTCGGTTCCCCCGTCCACAAGCACCGCCCATTCTCCGCTGCGAATGAGGGCGCTATCCCCCTGTCCCACGTCCAAAAAGGTAAAGGTAGGCGTGTGAGGGTTCCAGCCCGCCGATAGGTGCAGGGCGCGAAAAATCATGGGCCAGCTTCCCGCGGGCCGGGGAAATAGGCTCATAAGCAAAAGTCCGGTCAGCACGGCTGCTATGATAAAGAGTTGTAACAACCGTCTGTTGTTTGGGATTATTTTTTTCGCTTGTTCTGGGGTTCCCATCTTCCCCCCATCCTTCCTGTGCCCGGCCGGCTCTGTCCCCGGCCGGTTCTTCCGCCGCCCGACGCGCCGGGTCCACCCTCCCGGCCCTTCTTTTTCCGAATGTCCTGCTCCCCCGGTCGTCCTATCCGGGCGCTCTTTCCATCCCGGCCTTGCGGGGATAGTTTCTCATCCCATCCCATACCAGACGCCCTTCCGCCCCGGCCCGGCCCGGAATGCTTCCCATTTTGCCGCTGCCCAGACCCTTTTCCGTCCCGGCGGCTCCCGCCCGGCCGGCCTTTGATCAGGCAGTTCGGCCCCGGGCCGATGAGATCCTCCCGGCCGGCCAGACGCAGAGCCTTTTCCACCTTATCCCGGTTCTCGGGTTTAAAATACTGGAGCAGCGCCCGCTGCAGTCCCTTTTCCTCGGGGGTCTTGGGTACAAATACCGGCTGCATGGTGCGAGGATCCAGACCGGTGTGGTACATGCAGGTGGAAAGGGTGCCGGGAGTGGGATAGAAGTCCTGCACCTGCTCGGGATGCAGCCGCTCCTCCTTGAGAAACAGGGCCAGCTTGACCGCGTCCCTTAGGGTGCTGCCCGGGTGGCTGGACATGAGATAGGGCACCAGATATTGCTCCTTGCCCGCCGATTTGGTCAGCTCGTAAAACCGCTTTACAAATTTCCGGTAGGTCCCGATATGGGGCTTGCCCATCTTATCCAGCACCGCGTCGGAGCAGTGTTCGGGGGCCACCTTGAGCTGGCCGCTCACGTGGTATTTGACCAGCTCCTTGAAAAACTCCTCGGACTTGTCCTCTAAGAGATAATCGAACCGGATGCCCGACCGGATAAAGACCCGCTTGACCCCCGGCAGGGCTCTGAGCTCCCGCAAAAGCTTCAGATAATCGCTGTGGTCGGCCTGCAGGCTTTTACAGGGGGTGGGCGCCAGGCACTTTTTCCCCTTACAAAGCCCGTATTGCAGCTGCTTCTCACAGGAGGGGGCTCGGAAATTGGCCGTAGGGCCGCCCACGTCGTGGATATAGCCCTTGAAATGGGGATTTTGGGTCAGGGCTTTGGCCTCCCGCAGCACCGATTCACGACTTCGCACCGTGACCTGCCGGCCCTGATGGAAGGCAATGGAGCAGAAATTGCAGGCTCCAAAACACCCCCGATTGTGGGTGATGGAAAACTCCACCTCCCGAATGGCCGGCACGCCACCCGCCTTTTCATAGGCGGGATGGTAATACCGCGCATAGGGCAGGTCGTACACCCGGTCCAGCTCGGCGGTGGTCAAGGGCTCCATGGGCGGGTTCTGGATAAGGAAGCGGTGGCCGTGGGGCTGGATCAGCGTTTTGCCCCGGACGGCGTCCTGCTCGTCGTATTCGATGCGGGTGGCGTCGGCGTACTTCTCTTTGGAAGCCCGTACCGATTCAAAGGAGGGCACCTGTACCCCCTTGATCCCCGCCGCCGAATCGGCCATATAGCAGATTCCCCTTAAATCCCGCATATCCGCCGGTCCCAGCCCGGCGGCAAACCGAGCGGCCATTTGAAGGGTCTGCTTCTCCCCCATGCCGTAGCTTAAAAGGTCCGCCCCGCTCTCTAAAAGCACCGAGGGGCGCACCCCGTCGTCCCAGTAGTCGTAGTGGGCGAACCGGCGGAGGGAGGCCTCCAGCCCCCCGATGATGATGGGCGCGTCGGGATAGATCGCCCGCACACCCTTGCTGTAGACCGTCACCGCCCGGTCGGGACGGAAGCCCGCCTTCCCCCCGGGGGAGTAGGCGTCGTCCGACCGCCGGCGCTTGGCAGCGGTGTAGTGGGCCACCATGGAGTCGATGACCCCGGCGTTGATGAGAAAGGCGTATTTGGGCCGGCCGAAGCGGGTATACCCGTTTTCGCCCGTGGGATTCCGCCAGTCGGGCTGGGGTATAATGCCCACTTTATAGCCCTCGCTCTCCAAAAGGCGGGAGAGGATGGCCGTGCCGAAGCTGGGGTGGTCCACATAGGCGTCGCCGGTGATGAAAATGAAATCCATTTGCTCCCAGCCCCTGGCCTTCATATCGGCTTTGCTGATGGGTAAAAAGGACATACACTATACCTCCATTGTAATGGACGCCGAAGCGGCCGCATGGGCTTTGGCGGGGAAGAGCAGAAGAGAAGCGACGAAAAAGAAAAGGCAGCCGAGCCCGGTCTGTAGGGGATACAGAGGCAAAACGGCCGGCGGCAGCAGCATGGGCAGCAGGGCCATGGCTCCGGCCGGAGGCAGGATAAACCGAGTCAGCCGGAAAAGCAGCAGCATGACGGCCGCTGCCGACAGGGCCGGCCAAAGGATGGGCAATCCCATATACAGGGCAGCCAGCCGCAGCCCCGCGCCTACCATCCCGCTCCCGATTAGCAAAAGCAGGGTCTTGGCCGGATGCTTGCGCAGCCGGCCCACCGGGTCGGCCAGTTCGACAAATGCCACCAGGAGGGGCGGCGCGATAAGGTACGGCAGGCCCAGAGACAGCGCGGCCACGGACAGGGGAACAAAAGCCAGCAACAGGCGGCCCCAGAACCAGCCGCCCTGTATAAGCGACGCCTTGGTAAAACGCTCCGTTTTGACCGGGGGATTGGGCTGGCGCAGCCCCGCCCTTTCCAGCATCCACTGTCCCAAAGTAAGCAGCGCGGTCATCCCGCTGACCGACAGGGGATAAATCCAAGAATCCACGCCCATTAGGATCGGCAGAATACAGGCCGAGAGCATGGGATACAGGGTGGAACCGGCCAGATATAGGCAGATGGCTACAAACACAAAGGCCACCCACGCTTTGCAGAAAACAGGTCCGGGAAAATATCGGACCATTAAAACGCCCGCCACAGCCGAAGCGCTCATCAACAGCCACAGCAGCGGCCGGCCCGCCCGCCAGGGCTGCCGTTCAGCCGCCCAGCCGCCGGCGGCCAGGGCCAGCATCTCCGGAAAGAAAATTTCCTTTTCACCGGTAAGAAAACAGACAAGGCTCATCCCCGCAATCAACAAAAAGGCCAGCAAATAGCCCGGCAGGGTCTTCAGGGTCTGGGTCATCGCTTTTCACCAACAAATCCATGATTTACTGCAAACGGGATTTTTTCTTGCTCCTCACAAAGGCTCCAAAAAGGCACCCTCCCAGATAGGGAAAGGTTATAATAAAGGGGAGAACGGGATACAGTCCCGGCCACGGCCGAAAAAAACTGGACCGGGCCGGATTATCCGGGTCATACCAAACCTCGGCAGAGCCGCCCTCCACGTATTCTTCATTGACGCCGCCGGTGGAATCCACGCCCTGGTAGCCCGTCCCGTTTACGGCATAATTATAATAAACCGTGTAATGGGTGGTGCCGCTGCGCCCGCCGTTTCCTCTGTACTGGTAGATCTTCGCCACTTGGCCGGGCGCAGTAACCCAGTCGGCGTAATACCAGGTCATGCCCTCATAGATCAGGACCGAGGCCAGGGCGGCGGCCAGAAGGACAAGAAGCGGCCTCCACCGTTTTCCTCCCCATTTTTTCAAAGGCTTCACAAGAATTCCTCCTATCGCTACCCGCCAAGAAACCGGCATAAGCGCCCGGCGCAAAAGAAGCGGCGGAAGATTCCGCCGCTCCCGTCCAAAAGGCGCCGCATCAGAAGCCTGCCGCGCCCCTATACGGCGAAGATGTAAAATTGTCCGCCGCTTGCTCTATGGCTTACAGTTCCTCGTCCGCGCCGGCGGCCTGCATTTCCATCCACTGCTGCTTGGAGATCAGCACCTGCCGGGGCTTGGAACCCTCAAAGGGTCCCACCACACCCCGCTGTTCCAATTGATCCACAATGCGGGCGGCCCGGGCGTAGCCCAGCTTGAGCCGCCGCTGCAAAAGGGAGGTGGAGGCCTGTCCCGCATCGATGACCGCCTCGATGGCCTGTGGGAGCATGGGATCGGCCCCCTCATCCTCATCAGAGGACTTGCCGCCCTTTTCGGCCACGGCCTGCCGCTCGATCTCCTCCATAACCTCTTCATCGTATTCGGCCGAGTGGTCGCCCTTGACGAACTCCACAACCGCCTCCACCTCGTCGTCGCTGACAAAGCAGCCCTGCACCCGCTTGGGCTTGACCGCTCCCACGGGGTAAAAGAGCATATCGCCCCGCCCCAT
Organism: Clostridiales bacterium; assembly: GCA_019417145.1. Lineage (GTDB taxonomy): Bacteria > Bacillota > Clostridia > Oscillospirales > Acutalibacteraceae > Howiella. The sequence continues at coordinate 10,021 of DXVY01000003.1, read as the reverse complement.
GAGCTTTTCGGCCCCGCCCATATCCAGGATGGTACGGCTATCGATCTGAGAGGAGACGGCGAAGGCGATGCGGGTAGGCACGTTGGCCTTGATCAGCCCGGTCACCACGTCCACCGAGGGACGCTGGGTGGCGATGATCAAATGCATGCCCGCCGCCCGGGCCTTCTGGGCGATGCGGCAGATGGCGTCCTCCACCTCATTGGAGGCCACCATCATGAGATCGGCCAGCTCGTCGATGATGATGACGATGTGGGGCATGGCCAGCATATCTTCATTCTTTTCGGCCAGTCGGTTGTAGCCGGCCAGGTCCCGGACGTTGTTATCCGCAAACAGCTTGTATCGCTTTTCCATTTCGGTGACCGCCCAGCCCAGCGCGCCGGCCGCCTTGCGGGGGTCGGTGACCACCGGCACCAGCAGATGGGGGATGCCGTTGTAGACCCCCAGCTCCACCACCTTGGGGTCGATCATCAGGAACTTAACCTGGTCGGGGCTGGCCTTATACAAAAGACTGACGATAAAGGAATTGATACAGACCGATTTGCCCGACCCGGTTGCGCCGGCGATCAGCCCGTGGGGCATCTTGGCGATGTCGGCCACGGTGGGCTGCCCGGCGATGTCCCGGCCCAGGGCCACGGTCAGGGGGCTTTTGGCCTTGCGGAACACGTCCGAATCGATGATCTCCCGCTCGCCCACCATGCTGTTGACCTTGTTGGGCACCTCGATGCCCACCGCCGGCTTGTTGGGGATAGGGGCCTCAATGCGCACCCCGGCCGTAGCCAGGTTCAAGGCGATGTCGTCGGCCAGGTTGGTGATCTTGCTGATCTTGACCCCGGCCGCCGGCTGCAATTCATACCGGGTGACCGAAGGCCCCCGGCTGATATCGATGATCCGGGTTTCCACCCCGAAGCTTCTGAGGGTATCCACCAAGCGGGAGGCGGTGGACTTTAGTTCCTCGCTGATGTCCTCCGACCGCTCGGCCGCCGGCTTGGCCAGGAGATTCACCGGTGGGAAACAGTAGCTCTCCCGGGGCGTCTCCACCTTGATGCCGCTGTTTTCCGGGGGCTGGAACTGGCCGATAAAGGTCTCGCTCCCCGGACCCTTGGGCTTTTCGGCGGGGGTGGCCGTACGGGTATTACCCAGGGGCACGCTCACCGGTTTGGGTTCGTTCTCCTTCTCGTCGCCAGACAAAAAGTCGGTTTCGGGCAGGGGCACGTCGTCCCAGGGCGCCCGTTCCTCGTCCTCATTCTCCTTGAATTTATCCAGCACACCCTCGTCCATAAAGGGAGGGGTCTGTCCGGCCGCCGCTTCGGTCCGGCTTTGGGTAGAGACGGCCTTTTTCCGGCGGTTCTTTTTTAAGGATACCGGCTTCTCATCATCTAGGGCGCGGTAGGCGTCCAGCAGCTGTTCCCGGCTCTCCTCAATATCCGGTGG
>DXVY01000003.1:0-8580 GCA_019417145.1 Clostridiales bacterium | reverse complement strand
GGCTTTCGGTCCTCTTTAGCGCCGGTAGGCAGGTCGTCGATGGGCACGTCGATATTAAACCGGGGCGCAGCGGCCGCCTCCTGCCGCCGCTGCTCAGCCAACTCCCGCCGCTGGGCATAGAGGTCGGACGCCTGCCGCTCGATGGTGCGCACCGGCTTATACAGGGCCCTAAAGAGCATGAGCAGGGTGGTGCCGGTGACCAGCATAAAAAAGATAAAGATCAGCAGGATCACGGTGATCCCGGCCCCCGTCTTGCCGAAAAGCCGGAAGAGGGGCCAGCCGATGAGGCTGCCCAAAAGCCCCCCGCCCTTGACCGATGCGCCCGCCTGATAGGCGTTCCCCAGACAGTCCAAAAACCCGGCTTTATCCCCCGCAGGACGGGAAAAAATGTCAATGGCCGCCCCCACCAACACGATGAGGATACCGGACTCCAGCACCTTGCCCGCAACCTTACCGATCTTGTCGGCGGCGCAGAGCACGGCCACATAGCCTAACAGCACCGGCCAGAAATAGGCGCAGATGCCAAAAATACCAAAGAGAAAATTATGTATGGCCAGCCAGACGTTCTGGCCCTTGATCAGGGTCACACAGAGCAGAAAGGCCGCAACCGCAAAGAGTAGGACGGCCCAAAGCTGCCGGCGGCCGGAAGAGATCCGTTCCCGCTCGGCGGCGGCCATTTTGGTCGCCGTAGCGCTTTTGGACCTCGACTTGGCCGGCGTCTTTTTGGTTTGCGGCCGGCCGGCCGGTTTTCTGGTGGGCGCCTTTTTCGCAGCCATGGCCCGTCCCTCCTTTTGCATCATTTTAGTGTGCCGGCAGAACCGGCGATTTTAGATCAGAATCTGCTGCCCGGCTGGTACCGGGGATTTAAATAATCGGCCGGGTCGGTGGAAAAGATTCGGCATACCTGCCGCTCCGCCCCTTCCCCGGTCACCTCGACATAGCCGTGGGGCAGGGGTTCCACCTTACAGTCGGCGGGCGAACCGGGAAAGATCGCCTCGGCCGTGGCTGTAGTATACAGGATCACACCGGACGCCCCCCTTCCTCAATCATGGCGTACAGGCTTTCAATCACATCGGACAGGCCGCCCAACTGGTCGATTAGCCCTTCCTTAACCGCAGATTCCCCGTCCAAGACGGTGCCCACGTCGGTGACCAGCTCGCCGGTATTCATCATCAGCTGCTTAAACCGCTCGGCCGAAACGCCCGAATTGTCGGTGACAAAGCGGACGATCCGCTCCTGCATCCTGTCAAAGTAGCTCAGGGTCTGGGGTACGCCCAGCACCAGCCCGCTCATGCGCACGGGGTGGATGGTCATGGTGGCCGAAGGGGCTATAAAGGACCGCTTGGCCGATACCGCCAGGGGTACGCCGATGGAGTGGCCGCCTCCCAAAACCAGGGAAACGGTGGGCTTCTTCATGCCGGCGATCAGCTCGGCTATGGCCAGCCCCGCCTCTACATCCCCGCCCACGGTATTGAGGATAATAATCAGCCCCTCAATCTCCGGGTCCTCCTCAATGGCCACCAGTTGGGGAATCACATGCTCGTATTTGGTGGTTTTATTTTGGGCCGGCAGGATATAATGGCCTTCCACCTGCCCCACCACGGTCAGACAGTGGATGAGATGCCGTCCCTTGGCCGGAGTTACCGCCCCCATTTTTTCAATCTGCTCCAGCTGATCTGGGGTGAGCCCCTCCTGCTCCTTGTCCGGCGACTCCTCCTGTGCTTCTTCCGGCTGCCGGGGAAAATCCCCCACGTCGTTCTTCACGGGTTGCTTTTTCTTTTTGGATGCTCCCATATCATCCGCCTCCTTACCTTGATAGTTTGGCCGGCGGACGGGTTTTCCATACATGGCCATGAAAGGGCGAAAACGCCCATCATGGTATTAATTTATTATACCATTATTAAACCTACGATTCAAGGCGGAAAAGACCGGATGTTCGTATGGTTTATCCTCATATTTTGGTAAAGAACAAGAAAAGCCCGCTGCGTCGGGATTTCGCAGTCGGACTTTATGCTTGCGCGTGTTTACATATACGCCTCCAGCTCCAGCGCCCGTTTATACAGCGGGTCATACGCACAGCCGCAGCCGCCGCATACGGCGTCGGCCTGCCGGATGGCGGCCAGCAGGGTCTGCTTATCGCCCCTGCCCGCCAGCCAATCCATAGCGGGCGCGGCGAGCAGCTCCCAGCCGGACGCGGCAAAGGTTTCGAGTATTTGCGCAAGTTCCTCCACAGCGGCCTTCCCCCTTCTGTTCAGAATCCCTATTCGGCCAGCCGCCGAGCTAGATCCCCGTCCGGACGCACATAGGCCGTCCGGTTGCCCTCATAAACCACCATGCCGGGCTTGGCCCCCGCCGGCTTTTTGACCTTGCGCACCGGCGCAAAATCCACCGGCACCGAAGCCGACTGCCGCGCCTTGGAGTAATAGGCCGCAAGTATGGCCGCCTCCTCCACCGTCCGGTCCGGAACCTCGGTCCCCTCGGCCACCACGATCACATGGGATCCGGGCATGTTCTTTACATGCAGCCAGAGGTCTTCCCGTCCGGCCTGCCGTAGGGTGAGCTGGTCGTTTTGCCGGTTGTTCCGTCCCACCAGGATGGCGAACCCGTCCGACGACCGAAAACGCAAGGGGCCCAGTCGGCTGGGCAGAGCCTTGCCCTTCCCGCCCGCCGGCCGTCTGACATACCCGCCCGCGGCCAGCTCTTCCCGTATATCCTGCAATTCAGCCATGGATTCGGCCCGGGAAAGGGCGTCAAAGACCGACTCCAGATACTCGATCTCCTTCTCGCCCAAAGCAATCTGTTCCTCCAGCATCTGCTGGGCGGTGTAGGTTTTTTTGTAATCCTTAAAATACTTCTGGGCGTTCTGTGCCGGCGCCAGGGCGGCGTTCAGGGGAATACGTACGGTCGTCAGCTCCGGATCATAATAGTTTTCCAGCTCCACAAAAGAGGCCCCCCTGGGAACCCTATGAAGATTGGCCTTTAAAAGTTCCCCATAAATCCGTAGCCGTTCCCGGTCCGCGCATTTCTCCAGATCTCTTTTCTGGGCCTCTATCTTCCGGGCGGTCCGTTGCATCAGGGTGGTCAGCAGCTTTAACAGGTCCTGGGACTGCCGACGGATACGCTCGGTTCGCTCCCTTTCAGCGTAAAAGGTATCCAGGAGCAGGGAGTATCCCTCCAACTCCCTCGTGACCATCTCCAACCCGTACTGGCTGACAGCCGTGTAAGTAAAATCGCTGGGGGCGCCGTCCGGCTTAGAGACCAGGGTGGGCGTTCCGCCGGTCCGTATTTCCGCAGCCAGCCGGGTAAGATACAGCCGCAGCCGTTCCCGGTCGTCGCCGGTCATTTCCTCCACAGACGCCCCCTTCCGGCGCACGGCCCGAAAGGCGGCCTCTCGGCACACGATAGGGGACGCGCCGTCCAGCACATCCCGCAAAGCGGCCGACAACTCCATATCTCCCTTGTCCTCCAGGGCGGCCAAAACCTCCCCGGGCTCTCTTTCCAGCAAATTGATTTTGCCTTGGGAAGCCGGCGGTTGGTACCTGGCTCCCGGCTGGATCAGCCGGCCGGCCCCGCTCTCCAGGTCGGAACGGCGGACAGCGTCGATGATCCGGTTGTCTCCATCCATGAGGATCAAATTGGCCTTGCTGCCCAGTATCTCCAATACCAGCGCCGGCGCCACACGGTCGCCCATCTCGTTTACCGTATCGAACCGCAACACCAGCACCCGCTCCAGGCCGGGCTGGTCAATGGATATGAGCTTGGCCCCCGTGAGATGCTTGCGCAGCAGCATACAGAACATGGGCGGTACGGCCGGATTCTCCGGTGGGTTGGCGGTAAAGTGGATACGGGCCGCCGTCCCCCGACAGGAAAGCAGCAGCTTGTCATGGTATCCCCTGCCCCTGAGGATCAGCACCAGCTCCTCCCGGGAGGGCTGGCAAATCTTATCCACCCGGGCGTCCAACGCCCTGCCGGCGATTTCCTCCTTTAATTTATACAAAAACGCGCCGTCCAGCGCCATGGTCTTCGCCTCCTGCCGGTTTTATATATAGGTGGCCGGCGCGGTTTCCTCCAGCGTTTGCACCGGAATAGAGGGAAAGGCCGCCGACAAACGCGCGGCCAGCTCCTCCTTGATCATCTGCTCGGTGGAAAAATGGCTCCCGTCCACAAGGCAGAATCCGGCTTCCCGGGCGGCCAGCAACTGATGATGCTTGGCCTCGCCGGTGATCAGCGCATCGCAGCCCGCCTCCATGGCCGGTTCCATAAAATCGTCGGCCCCCGCGCCGCCGCATACCGCCACCCTCCGGATAAGGCCGTCGCGGTGGGTATAGCGCAGGCCGCCCACGCCCAGACGTTCCTTCACAAACCGGGCCAGCTCCCCGGCGGTCATCTCCCGGGGCAAGCACCCCGTACGGGCGCAGGCAGGCAGGCCGGGGGTATGAGGATCAGCCAGTCCTTCCACCTGGGACAGTCCCAGCGTCCGGGCCAGCACGTCGTTGACCCCGCCCGCAGCCGCGTCCAGATTGGTGTGGGCGGACAAAACGGCCACCCCCGCGGCCACCAGCCGGGCGGGCAGGCAATCGTCGGATAACCGCCGCACAGGCTGAAAAATCACCGGATGGTGGCTGACGATCAGGTCGCAGCCGGCTCTTACCGCCGCCGCCAGGGTTTCAGAGGTAACGTCCAGGGCAGTGCCGATAGAACCCACCGTCCGCCCCCGGCTGCCTACCAGCAGGCCGGCGTTGTCATAGGACATCTGGGTGGAAAAAGGCGCCCAAGCGTCCAAAAAATCATAAATGTCTCCCAGTGTGACCATCATCATTCTCCTTTGCCGCAGGTATCTCCCGTACCTATCCCGCCGGTCGCCTGGCCTCTATCACCGGACATCCGTTTTTACCATCGGGCGGCGATCCCTTGGGGCCGCAGGGCTCTGATCTCCTCCAGAATTTCCACAAGTCGATGGTATTCGGCCTGTTTTCGTTCCACCGTCTGAATCGCCGCCGCCCATTTTTCCAGCCTGTCCAACTGCCGGTCTATGTAGGCCAGGGCATAGCCGTCGGCGTTTTGGGGCAGGCCGCCCACAAAAGCGCGACCGCCCACCCGCAGGGGCAGGGACAGCGGCAGGTTCGGCGCCGCCCACCGGTCCCCCCCAAAGCACGCCTCCATAACGACATACAGCCGGCCGTGGTCGGGAACGGCCCGTTCCCGCTGGATCCCATAGCCGGCTGTATACAGATATGCCCGCAGCTCTTCGGCGGCGCTCATGGGCTGCAGAATCAGTCGCTTGTCCGGATTCCGGAGCCACGCCGCCCCGTCTAGGATCCGGGCCATCAGGTCCCCGCCCATGCCGGCGACGGTGACGCAGTCGACCTCATCCGGCCTCACCGGCGACAGACCGTCCCCCAGACGCAGCTGTACGCCGCAGACGCCCGCAGCCTCTATGTTCCGGCGGGCGTTTTCCAGCGGGCCGCGACTGATATCACAGGCGATGACCGACCGGGCCCTTCCAGATTCCAGAAGGGCGATGGGCAGATACCCATGGTCGGTGCCCACATCAGCCACCCGGCTGGCGAGAGGCACCCACCGGGCCACTGCTGCCAGCCGGGGATTGAGCTGTACCATTACTCTTTAGGCCTTTTTGGAAAAATGCTCGTTGAGCTGCGCGACCAGCGCGTCGGCGTCGGTGCCGTGAACGGCGCAGGCCTCGCCGATGGATTCACCGCGGGATGCCGGACAACCCAGGCAGTGCATGCCCATGGCCAGGAAATAGGGCGCGGTATCGGTATCCATATCCAGAATATCGCCGATCAAGGTATCCTTTGTAACAGTCATGTTCATCTTCCTTTCCGTTGCGTGCGAAAAAATTGGATCCGCCGGCCTCCTCGCACCAAAAAGCCGGCAGTCTTATTATATTATTCCCCCGCCCGCAATGCAATACCCGTTTTTTCCCTTGGCGCAAACGGCATTTGCGCACATGGCTATATGCCGTCCGCCGTCTCCGACCGGGAGAGGAACACAGCGACCGCCCTCGTGTGGCCGGGGGACAAACAACCATGCGGCCTTAGGCAAACGGCCGGCTATGATCACCATAGCCGGCCGTCTTATGCGCTTACAGGGGATTCGCTTCTGGCGCGATGCCAAAGGCCGAATTGGCCTCCATAACCTGACGGAACTCATCGCCGTCGATCTTTTCTTTCTTAAAAAGAAGCTCCGCCACCTTGTGCAGCTTATCCATATGCGCCTTAAGCAACTCCAGCGCATGATCGTACTGGGTGGTGACAATTCGCTCGATCTCGTCGTCGATGGCCGCGGCAATCTTTTCCGAGTAGTTGGGCGTAGCCGAGAAGTCCCGACCCAGGAAAACCTCGTTTTGGTCGGTGCCAAACATAATGGGCCCCAGCGTCTCGCTCATACCGTACTTTGTGACCATCTTGCGGGCCAGTTCGGTGGCCCGCTGGATATCGTTGGACGCGCCTGTACAGATATCCTCCTGGGTCAGCTGTTCAGCCGCCCGGCCGCCCAGCATGGAGCAGATATTTTCCAGAATGGCAGTGCGGGTCATATGGGTCTTCTCATCGGTGGGCAGGTACATGGTATAACCGGCCGCCAGTCCTCTGGGAATTATGGAAATCTGGTGCACAGGGTCCTGGGTGGGCAGGAAATAGGAAACAATCGCGTGACCGGCCTCGTGGTAGGAGGTGATCATCTTGTCCTTGTCCTTGATCACGTGGCTGCGCTTCTCGGTTCCCATGACCACCTTGATGGTAGCCTCCTCGATATTGGGCTGGGTTATGGCCTTCAGGCCCTGCCGGGCGGCAAGCAGCGCCGCCTCGTTGAGAAGATTTTCCAGGTCCGCGCCGGTAAAACCGGCGGTGGACTGGGCAATGGTTTTGAGGGATACGTCCGGGCCAAGAGGCTTACCTCTGGCGTGGACTTTTAGGATCTCCTCCCGCCCCTTCACGTCGGGGTAATTGACAGTGATCTGCCGGTCAAAGCGGCCGGGACGCAGCAGCGCCTTATCCAAGATATCCGGGCGGTTGGTGGCGGCGATCACAATAACGCCCTCGTTGGCGCCAAAGCCGTCCATTTCCACCAAAAGCTGGTTCAGGGTCTGCTCTCGCTCGTCGTGTCCGCCGCCAAGGCCCGCGCCCCGCTGGCGACCCACCGCGTCGATCTCGTCGATAAAAATAATGGCGGGGGAATTCTTTTTGGCCTGCTCGAACAGGTCGCGCACGCGGGAAGCGCCTACGCCCACAAACATTTCCACAAAGTCGGAACCGGAGATGGAGAAGAAGGGCACCCCGGCCTCGCCGGCCACGGCCCGGGCTAACAGGGTCTTACCGGTGCCGGGCGGCCCCACCAGCAGAACGCCCTTGGGGATACGGGCCCCCAGCTCGTTAAACTTTTTGGGGCTTTTTAAGAACTGGACAATCTCCTCCAGTTCCTCCTTTTCCTCGTCGGCGCCGGCCACATCGGCAAAGGTGGTCTTGCGCTTGTCGTCGTTGGTCTGCTTGATCTTGGCCTTGCCGAAGCTCATGGTCTTATCCCCGCCCATCATGGACTGGTTCATGCGCTTCATGATAAAGACCCAGAAGCCGATCATCAGGGCGATGATCAGAAGGGTAGGCAGCAGATTCATCAGCCAGGACGCTTGGTTGCCCCGCTTATAATTATAATCGATCCGGTTTGCGTCCCCCGGGGGATATTGGGCGTTGTTTTCGGCCAGGTACTCGCTGATATCATTATAGAATATGGAGGCGTCGGCCACATTGTAGCGGTAGGTCTCGCCCGTCTCCCGCAGGGTATAGACCAGTTCCCCATTGTATAGGTTCAGCTCAAATTCGGATATCTCATTGTTGAGCACCATGGCCTTGACATCGCTGTACTTCTCATCAACCGTCTGCTGCGTCCCCCAGACCACGGCCAGCACGGCCATGATCAGCACCAGGGGGATGCCCAGATATAAGAGGACGTTTCGCACGTTTTTATTCAAATACTTCCACTCCTTCCGGCCGGATTCAGCCGCCGTATACCTCTGGTTTCAAAACGCCTAGGAAAGGCAGGTTGCGGTAGCGTTCGTCATAATCCAGACCATAGCCCACCACAAATTCATCCGGCACCTGCGCGCCCACATAATCGGCCTGCAGATCGGCGACCCTGCGCTCGGGTTTATCCAAAAAAGTGCAAATTTTAACACTCTTGGGGTTCCGGGCCTCCAGCAGTTCGAGTATGTAGGACAGGGTCATGCCGGAATCCAGAATATCCTCCACAAGCAGCAGATCGTAGCCCTCCAGCTCCAGATCCAGATCCTTGATAATCTTGACCACACCGGAGGTCTTGACCCCGCTCCCATAGGAGGATACCGACATAAAATCGATGCGGCAGGGTATGGAAATGGCCCGCATCAGATCGGCCATAAATACCACGGACCCCTTGAGGATACTGACCATAAGCAGGTTTTTATCCCGATAGTCCGCCGAAATCTGACTTCCCAGCCGTGCGACGATATCGTGAATCTCCTGCTCGCTAAGCAATATTTCCTTCACATCCCTATGCAACGCCCTACATCCCCTATCCTTATAT
>DXVY01000299.1 GCA_019417145.1 Clostridiales bacterium | reverse complement strand
GCCGTCTTTAGAAATTCCGATACCTTGCCCCGGTTGCGGATATATTCCAGCCGGTCGTTTTCGATTACGATCTTCCCCCTATCCCCGGTGATCTCCAGCCGGTTGGTGCCGGGGGCGTCGCCGGTGGTGGTGACGAACACGCCGGTGGCGCCGTTGGGGTATTCTAAATAGGCGGTGACGTCGTCCTCCACCTCGATGTCGTGGTATTTGCCGTAGGCGCAGAAGGCCCGCACCTTTTGGGGCATGCCGCACAACCACTGGAGCAGATCCAGCTGGTGGGGGTCCTGATTGAGCAGCACGCCGCCGCCCTCGCCGGCCCAGGTGGCCCGCCAGGAGCCGGAGTCGTAATAGCTCTGGGTGCGGAACCAGTCGGTGATGATCCAGTTGACCCGGCGGATGTCTCCCAGCTCGCCGCTGTCGATGAGCTCCTTGACCTTCTGGTAGAGGGGGTTGGTGCGCTGGTTGAACATCAGGCCGAACACCTTGCCCGAGGCGGCGGCCGCCTCGTTCATCTGCCGCACCTGTTTGGTATAGACCCCGGCGGGCTTTTCGGACAGCACATGCAGGCCCCGTTTAAAGCCCTCTATGGCGTAGACCGGGTGGAGATAGTGGGGCGTGGCGATGAGGATGGCGTCCACCAGGCCGGATTCCATTAAGTCCTCGGCCTTCTGGAAGCCCTGTACCCCTTCGCCGGCCAGCTTTAATCCGGCTTCCAGCCGGGCGGGGTCGATGTCGCACAGGGCGGTGATCGCCGCCTCCTTGATCCGGCCGGAATTAAAATTGTGAATGTGGCCGGTGCCCATATTGCCGATGCCGATGATACCGAAACGAAGCGTATCCATAGCTGATTTCTCCTTTTATATGCAGATGTTTTACAAGGCCTACAGTATCTCTGTGGGAAGCGCGGAAAGTATATCCATCAGCGCCTTGTGGGCGATGGCGAACTTTTCGGGGCCGCCCACGGCGATGTCGCCGGTCTCCAGATGGGGCTCTATGGACAAAAAGCCCTCGTAGCCCTTATTCACCAGACGGGTCAGGATTTCCCGCACATGCCCGTCGCCCTGGCCGCTGGGCACCACCCGGCCGGTATCCATTATGGCGTCCTTGATATGCATATAGACAGTTTTATCCTCCAGCAGGTCGAAGCCCTCTAACGTATCCACGCCGCACTGGACAAAGTTGGCCGGGTCGAAAATCCCCTTTACCGTATCCCAGTCCATAGCGTCCAAAAGGGTGCGGCAGCGGCGGGGAATATCGCCGTAGATGCCCTTCTCATTCTCGTGGAGCAGCATGACGCCCGTGCCCTTGGCGTAGTCCTGGAACTGAAACCAGCGGTCCAGGACGGCCGACCGGTATTCGTCGGGATTTTTGCCCTGGGGGATATAGAAGCTGAACATGCGGATGTAATCGGTCTCCATCAGCTGGGCCAGCTCCACCACCCGTTTGTATTTATCCATGTGGGGGGCAAAGTCGTCCTCGATGCCGATTTTGCCCAAGGGCGAGCCAACGGCCGACAGGCGCACGCCGGCCGCGTCCAATCGTTTTTTGATCTCTTTGGCCTCGCCGGGGGTGTAGTCGGAAAAATTCCGCCCGTTTACGTTGCGCATTTCTATGTAATGTACGCCCAATTTTTCCAGGGTCGCCAGTTGGGTTTCCAGGTCGTCGGCGATCTCGTCGGCAAAACCGGTGATGATACATTTTGCCATAGGAATATCCTCTCCTTCAGGCGGAATGGCATGAAAATCCCGCCGGATTTTTACTTTTCCATTGTATCATAACCGTATCCCGACAGACATTGCAAAAAGATATATCTTGATTGCGGAAAAGATAGAATTTACACTTGAAGCGCCGAGCCCGCGAGCCTGGAATAATCCCCGGAGCGTAGGGCGCGTTGGTAGCAGTGGGAACACTGCGTGACGCGCACGGAGCGTAGGAGGA
>DXVY01000298.1 GCA_019417145.1 Clostridiales bacterium | reverse complement strand
CAGTTGGAGCGCCTGTCGGCCCGGTTGCAAGAGGCGGGCCTTGCGCCCCGCACCATCTCCTTCCCGGATTACAGCGATCCCTCCAGCACCCTGGTGAGAATGTATCTGGCGGGGGAATTTGGTGGAAGCGTGGACGCGGTAAACGCCTACGCCGCCTCTATCTTTTACGCCGCCGACCGGTACGCCAGCTATAAGCGGCATTGGGGGACCTATTACCAGTCGGGCGGCCTGGTGCTGGCCGGCAGGTATGTCTCCTCCAACGCTGTCCACCAGGCATCCAAGCTGGCGGAGGAGGCGTGGGAGCCCTATCTGGCCTGGCTGTACGATTTGGAATATGAGAAAACCCGCATTCCCCGGCCCGATTTGGTGTTGTTTCTGGACATGCCTATAGAGGCTTCCCAGAAGCTGTTGTCCGGCCGATACGGCGGGGATGAAAGTAAAAAGGACCTGCACGAGCGGGACCTGGCCTACCAGCGCCGCTGTCGGCGGGCCGCCCTGTTTGCGGCGGACTATTCCGGCTGGCAGGTGGTGCCCTGCGCCGACGGGGAGGATCCCCTGCCGCCGGAGGTCATCACGGAGGAGCTGTACCGTCGCGTCCAGGCGGCGCTTGGCCTGTAAAAACGCATGCCGGCTGCGATGCCGGCGAAAATGTATCTACCGTCCGTTGCATAGGCCCCTGCCGCACAGGGGTTAGGAAGGAGGAAAATATATGATTTATCTGTTTTTGGCTCCCGGTTTCGAGGAGATAGAGGCGCTGGCCCCGCTGGATATACTGCGTCGGGCCGAACTGGAGGTAGCCACGGTTGGCGTGTCCGGTCGCCTGGTGGCCGGGGCCCATCACATAGCCGTGGAGGCCGACCTGGCCCCCATGGAGGTGGACCTTTCCCAAATGGAGGGGGTTATCCTGCCCGGCGGCATGCCGGGGACCCTGAACCTGGAGAAATCCCCCGTCGTGCAGGCGGCGCTGGACGCGGCCGCAGAGGGGAACAGGCTGATGGCCGCCATCTGCGCCGCCCCGTCCATATTGGGACACAAGGGGCTGCTGCAAGGTAAAAGGGCGGTTTGCTTTCCCGGCTTTGAGGACCAGCTGACCGGCGCGACGCTGGCCGGGGAGCCGGTCTGCCGGGACGGGAATATCATCACAGCCAAAGGGGCCGGCGCGGCCATAGAATTCGGACTGGCTATCGCCGCCTACTTTAAGGGCGACCGGGCCGCGTCCAGTCTGGGGGCGGCCATGCAATGCGTCCGGTAGATATTAGAGAATATAAAAACGAGCTGCGGGCCCGGTATAAGGCGGCCCGGCGGGCCATGCCGCCGGAAGAAAAGGCCCGGCTGGACGGGATGATTGCCGACAGGGTGGCCCGCCTGTATCAGTATAAGAGCTGCAAAACCCTTTTTATCTACGTATCCACCGAAATCGAGGTGGACACCGTCGGTATCATCCAAAGGGCGCTGAGAGAGGGCAAGCGGGTGGCGGTGCCCCGGTGCATCCCGGGGACGCGGCAGATGGAGTTTCACTATATCGAATCCATCGACCAGCTCAGGCCTGGCTCCTTCCGGGTGTTGGAGCCGGACCAAAGCCGGCCCATAGCCCGGGATTACGGATCCAGCCTGATGATTGTGCCCGCCCTGTCGCTGGACAGCCGGGGATACCGGCTGGGCTACGGTAAGGGGTATTATGACCGGTATATCGCCGGCTTTACCGGGCCTACGGCCGGCATCTGTTATGCGGCTGACTGCCGCCGGCATATGTATCACGGCCGGTTTGACCGTCCCGTGGATGTGATAGTCACCGAGCGCAGTATTCGCCGCGCCATGCGTTAGCGACGGCAGCGCCGTAGGCGGTACGCATCCGGCCCTTGTGGTTGCCTAAACCCATCCGCCCGGTGGCCGGGCCTGGGTGGAAGTTGATAGGAGCCGGATTGCCCTTGTATACACGCGTTGGACGGTGTCCAGA
>DXVY01000297.1 GCA_019417145.1 Clostridiales bacterium | reverse complement strand
GCCGATTCTCTGGCCATGACCTTGCAGGCCTCCATCACGTCGGCGATGGTCACCTCTCCGTCCCCGTCCAGGTCCCCCGCGGGAATGACCATGGTATACAGCCGGTCTATGGCCGCCGCCAAATCGTCGGCCATCTTGTCCACACCGGTTTGGTCTGTGGGATCGGCCAACAGCGCGGCGGCCGCTTCATAGACCTGGTAAAACGTTGCATAGGCGTTGGCCTGGTATTTGCCCCCCGGCGTCTGCTCCTGCTCCTCCACAGCCGTCCGCGCCCGCCGCACCTGTTCCTGGAGCGCAGCGGTGTCTATTTGCATCGCGGCTTCAGCGGCCAGGAGCACCTCATAATTGGCCGCCATGACGCTTTCCTGCTCATCCTCGGTGAGCTCGTTGAAGGCCTTTCTCGCCGCCTCCACCGCCGCCCGGTGATCCGGATTGTCCCGATTCAGCTCCTCGGGGGACGGGAGCGCGTCGATCATGTCCATAACCGCAACGTCCCTGTACACTGTATCCTCCACCGTCTCTCCGTTTACATTGTCGTATACCGAGTTGGAGTTGCCGGCGTCCCCGGCCGGGCGCGCGTTTTTCCCAACCGTCGTCTTATCGCCGATATCCGCAATGGCCTCTTGGATATAGCCGGTCAGCTCCTCCACGATTTCGGGGTACTGGGAATAAAGATTGTTTTGCTCGCCTATATCGGCCTCCAGGTTATACAGCGCCCTGTTGTGGACATTCAATTTCCATTTGCCGCTGCGCACCGCCCGCAGATCCTTATCCACATAGATAAAAATCGCCTTATGGGGAGAGGTCGCGCCCCTCTCGCATTTCAGCAGGGATAGGATATCCTTGCCGTCGATTACCCGGTCTGTGGGTACCTGGGCGCCGGCCAGATGGGAGAAGGTGGGGAACATGTCCATGACCGAGGCAATTTCACTGGTAACCTTGCCCCGGGGAATCTGTCCCGGCCAGCGGGCGATAAAGGGAACCCGTACGCCGCCTTCATTGGCCTGTCCCTTTCCGCCGCGCAGAGGCGCGTTGGAGACCTGGCCGGTATCCCCTTCCGACGGGGATAGCTGGAGAAAGCCGCCGTTATCGGAGGTGAAAATGATCAGGGTGTTTTCCGCAAGCCCCAGTTCCTCCACCGCCTTGAGAATTTCCCCCACGCTCCAGTCCACCTGCTCCACTGTGGCGCCGTATGCGCCGTTATCGGATTGCGCCAGGGCCTCGTCGGTCACCCGCAGGGGCTTATGAACGTACATGTGAGCGAAATACAGGAAAAAGGGATTATTCCGGTTGCGCTTCATGAAATTGATGCATTCCTCTGTATATCGCTGGGTTAAAGTCGCTTGATCAGGATCCCATTCCAAAACCTCCGTATCCCGCATCAGGGGAAGGGAGGGGTCTAAAAAATCGTTGCTGTAGGGGATGCCGAAATAGCTGTCAAAGCCGTGGTTGGTGGGAAGGAACTGCTCGTGATGCCCCAAATGCCATTTTCCCACAATGGCCGTTGCGTATCCCTGCCCCTTCAGGTTTTCCGCAATGGTGATCTCGTCCTGACTGAGGCCGATGGAGGCCCTTGCGCCGATAACGCTGGGAAGCCCCGCGCGCAGGGGATAACAGCCGGTCATGAGCGCCGTCCGGGAGGGCGTGCAGAGCGGGCAGGCGTAAAAATCGGTGAAACGGACGCCCTCCTCCGCCAGCCGGTCTATATTAGGCGTTTTGTTCAGGGTCGACCCATAACAGCCCACGTCGCCATATCCCAGATCATCCGTATTGATATAAATAATATTCGGCTGGTCGGTAGGCGCGCGATTGGTCGCAAGCGTATTGGAAGCCTGCATGGACAGCACGCAGGATACGCCCAGGGACAGGGCGGTAGCCCTCTTCATGATCTGCTTGTTCATCTCCATCACTCCTTTTGTATCTGCCTATTATTATATATGGGAATTTTAAGTATTACAAATATA
>DXVY01000296.1 GCA_019417145.1 Clostridiales bacterium | reverse complement strand
GGCCTGACCTGTCTGCGGGCCGGACAAAACGACGGCAGGGTTTATGACCCCGCTCTGTCCGGCGTCTGGGAGGAGGCGCTGCCCTTTGACCGGGTGCTCTGCGACGCGCCCTGTTCCGGCTTTGGTATCATCCGGCGCAAGCCCGATATTAAATACAAGGACCCCGACGGCCTGAAGGCGCTGCCGGGACTACAGCTGTCTATCCTGGAAAACGGGAGCCGGTATGTGCGGCCGGGGGGAAGGCTGGTCTACTCCACCTGCACCCTGCGCCGGGCCGAAAACCAGAAGGTCTGCGGCCGGTTTCTGGCCTCCCATCCGGAATTTTCCCTGGAGAAGGGACGGGCGGATATTCGTTCGGCCTGTGCCGATGATCCGGACGGCATGTATACCTTTATGCCCCAGGTCCACGGCTCCGACGGCTTTTTTGCCGCCGTTTTCCGGCGGGCGGCCGACTAGGCGGCGGGGGACAGGCCCTATGCCGGAGAGCGTTTCGGCCGAATTATATACTTGCGCAGGTCCAAGGGAGGGAAGATCCGTGGAAAAGCGGGATATTAAATCTATGCTGCCCGCCGAGCTGGAGCAGGCCATGCAGGAGCTGGGCCAGCCCCGGTTTCGGGCCGGCCAAATCTTCCGTTGGCTGCAGTCCGGTACGGTGGATTTTGAAAAAATGAGCAATCTGCCAAAAGATTTGCGGGAAACTTTGGATAAAAATTTCTATATAGCCGACGTAATTCTGAAAAAAAGGCTTGAATCTGCCCTGGATGATACGGTAAAATACTTATATATGCTTTATGATGGGCATTATATTGAATCGGTGCTTATGAAATACCGTCACGGGTATACCGTCTGCGTATCCACCCAAGTGGGCTGCCGCATGGGCTGCAGCTTCTGTGCCTCGGGGCTGGACGGCCTGGCCCGGAACCTGACGGCGTCGGAAATCCTGAGCCAGGTCATGGCCGCCCAGCGGGACCGGCATATCCGCGTGTCCAATGTCGTACTTATGGGTATGGGGGAGCCGCTGGACAATTTCGACAACACCATGCGGTTCCTGGAGCTGATATCCCATCCGGACGGCATGCATATCGGCCTGCGGCATATCTCCCTGTCTACCTCGGGGGTGGTGCCGGGAATCTATAAGCTGATCGAGCGGCGGCTTCCCATCACCCTGTCCGTCTCTTTGCACGCGCCCAACGATGCCATACGCAGTAAGATGATGAAGGTCAACCGCCGGTGGAATGTGGAGACCCTGTTGCAGGCCTGCCGGGATTATATTGCGGCCGACGGCCGGCGCATCTCTTTTGAGTACGCGGTGGTGGAGGGGGTCAATGATTCCGACGCCTGCGCCATCGAACTGGCGGGCAGGCTCCGGGGCATGCTGTGCCATGTAAACCTGATTCCGGCCAACCCGGTGGCGGAAAACGGATACCGACGGCCCAACGCCCAAAGGGTGGCCCGGTTTGCCGCGATTCTCAACCAGAGGGGTATCAACACCACCGTGCGCCGCACCCTGGGAGCCGACATAGACGCCTCCTGCGGGCAGCTGCGCCGCCGGCAGAGGCAGGAGGAAGCGGCCGGCGTATAAGGCGTCCGGCGCGCTTATTACGCCGGAGAAAAAGAAATGTTTTGCAAGGGAGGTATTCGCGTGAAGATCGTCAGCAAGTCCGACGTGGGGCGGGTGCGCCGCTCCAATCAGGATTCCTATGCGGCCGGCGAGCTGCCGGGCGGCGTGAGCTGGGCAGTGGTCTGCGACGGCATGGGCGGGGCCAACGGCGGCAACATCGCGAGTGCCACGGCCGTAAAAATGATTTCCGAGACCATTTCCTCCTCCTACCGGGAGGGGATGGGCGCCAATTCCATCCGCACCATGCTCCAATCGGCCGTATACGCGGCCAATGTCTCCATATTTGACATGGCCAAGTCGGTGGAGTCCCTGTCCGGCATGGGCACCACGGTGGTGGCGGCGGTGCTGTC
>DXVY01000295.1 GCA_019417145.1 Clostridiales bacterium | reverse complement strand
GCCGGTATAGTTCTGCTGCACGGCAATCAGGCAGGGTACGCCCTTGCCCGCCACATACTCGCTGCGAACGGTGTGGCCGGGGCCCTTGGGGGCGATCATAAAGACGTCCACATTGGCGGGCGGCTTGATCTGGCCATAGTGAATATTGAAGCCGTGGGCAAAGGCCAGCGCCTTGCCTTCGGTAAGATGGGGCTCGATGTCGGTCTTATACAGCTCGGCCTGCTTTTCGTCGGGAATGAGGATCATAATGATGTCGGCCTGCTCGGCGGCCTTGGCGGCGGTGGCAACCTGGAGACCGGCGGCCTCAGCCACAGCCCAGGACCGACTTCCCTCATACAGGCCGACGACTACATTGACGCCGCTCTCGTGCAGGTTGAGCGCATGGGCATGTCCCTGGCTACCGTAGCCGATAATGGCCACCGTCTTGCCCTGGAGCAGGTCCAGATTACAATCGCTCTGATAGTAGATTTTCGGCATAGTGGATTCCTCCCAAAAAATAAATTGTATAGACTCGCGCGGCAAAAAGGACAGTATGCGCCGCCGTGCGGATTTATAGCTCAACCGTCGTCCCCGGGACGGACCGCTGCCGTTTATGGCTCCTGGTAACCGTCTCCCCCTTTTCAATGGCGATGGAGCCGGTGCGGACGACCTCCTTGATCCCATACGGCCGCAGCAGGGATTCCAGTGTCTCGGTACGCTCGGCCGTATCGGTAAACTCCAGCGTCAGCGTGGACTTGGACACATCCACGATACGGGCGCCCATCAGTTCGGCGATCTTCATCAGCTCGGCCCGGCGGGAAGCGCCAAAGCCGACCTTGAAAAAGGTGAGCATACGGCTGATGTATCTCCCCTCATCCAGCCGTTTGACCTTGATGACCGGGATGACCTTATTCAGCTGCTTTTCAATCTGCTCCACCGTATGCTCGCCTCCGGTCACCACAATGGTGATCCGGGAAATGGTGGGGTCCTCTGTGACGCCCACCGCCAACGAATCAATATTGAAGCCCCGGCGGGAAAACAGGCCCACGACCTTGCTGAGGACGCCGGCGTGATTTTCCACCAGAACGGAAAGGGTTGTTTTCATAGAATCGTCCATCGCTGTTCCCTCGTTTCTGTAGGACGGATACTTATAGAACGGATACCGGCTAAAGGGAAGGCTCCTTCTCGTCTACCTGGCATTCCAGCAGGAAGGGCCCGTCGGTCTGCAAAAGCTTTTCCACAGCGGCGACCGCCTCTGCGTCTGCGCCAATCCGCATACTGGGTATGCCATAGGCCGCGGCGAGCCGAATAAAATCCGGGCTGCCCTGGAGATTGACCCCGCTCTGCCGCCCGCCGTAGCCGCTGTCCTGCAACTCCCGCACCATACCCAGGCGGTGGTTGGTCATGACAATGATCTTCAGATCCAGGCCCTCCTGGCAAAGGGTGGCCAGCTCCATGGACTGCATCTGGAAGGAGCCGTCGCCGCATACAGCGACCACCTGCCTGTCCGGACAGGCAAATTTCGCGCCGATGGCCGCCGGCAGCGAATAGCCCATAGTACCCATGCCGCCGGAGGTGAGAAACCGGCCCTTTTTGACCTGATAATGATTGGCCGACCAGATCTGGTTTTGTCCCACGTCGGCCACCAGTATGGCGTCCTCCCGCAACCGATCGGACAGCAATCCGATAAGGGCCTTGGGGTTGACCAGCGCGGTGGAGAAGTGCCGGCGATAAGGAACCCGCCCCGCCTGACAATCCTCTGCCCAATCGGACGGACAAACAGCGCCGTTTTCCGCAAGCGCCTTTCCAAGCTTGTCCAGCACCTGCTTTAAGTCCCCCACAATGGGAATGGTCGTCGGCATATTTTTACCGATTTCTGCCGGATCGATGTCGATATGTATGATTTTGGCGTGGGCGGCGATCTGGTCGGGGGCGGCCATGGCCCGATCGCCCACCCTTGCGCCGCACAGGACGATAAGGTCAGCCTTATGG
>DXVY01000294.1 GCA_019417145.1 Clostridiales bacterium | reverse complement strand
GCCTAAATATTTGTTTCCATTTTTAACAAAACATGCTATAATATAAAGAATGAAAAAGGAATATCGTACAAATCCATATTTGTCGTAAGGGGGAAGACGAATATGATAAAGGTATTGCTGGCCGACGACGAGGTACGGGTCTGCCGGCTGGTGGAGTCCCTGATCGATTGGGAGGAGCTGGGGATGGAGCTTTGCGGCGTGGCGAGTAACGGCGTCCAGGCATTGGAGCTGATTGTGGAGAAAAGGCCGGATTTGGTCATCACCGACATCCGCATGCCGGGCTGCGACGGGTTGGAGCTTATCCGCCGGGCCAAGGAGCTGTGTCCCGGGCTTCTTTTTGTCATCGTCAGCGGCTACCGTCATTTTGAATATGCCCAAAGCGCCATTAAGTATGGCGTGGGAGATTATCTGCTCAAGCCCATCAAAAAGGAGGAACTGACCGCTACCCTGCAAAAGATTCGACGGGAATACGAAAAGAAAAACGCCGATGCCAGGCAGGAAGAGCGGCTAAAAAATCAACTGGCCGAACAGGCCGAACGCATGCGGGCGGTTTTTTTCACCGACTGTATTTTGGGGGACAAGCCCATTCCTTCCAGTCTGGACGAGGTGAACGAGACCTACGCCTTTTCCTTTGCCCCCGGCTGTTTTCAGAGCTTTATTATAAAAATGGACAACCGTATGGGCAGCTATAACCAGGAAGAATACCGGGTGCTGGCCGGGCGCGTGCTGGACATTGTGGAAAGGCTCCGGTCGGTGGTTGTGGACCTGGCCTTTTACCCGCGGGGGAGCCGGATCTATTGCCTGTGCAATTATGCATCCGAATCGGCGGAGACGGCGGCCAAGGCCCTGCGTGGGGTGCTGGACCGGTTGATGATCCAAAAGAGCATCTTTGAGGGCATGGATTTTACGGTTTGCGTAGGCGGGGCGGAAGAGGAGCCCGCCGGCTTTCGTCGGTCCATGGAGGGCGCGCTGGACGCCATGGGACAACGGCTGATCAGCTTTGGCGATAGGGTCATCCGGGCTGATGAGCTGACGCCCAAAGCCGACTGTGATCCCGCCCTGCTGGCGGCCCTCAATCGGGATATGTCCGCGGCGGCGGAGGTTCTGGACCCCGACCGTCTGCGGCAGGCGGTTGCGCGGTTTGCCTCCGCCCTGACCGGCGGTGGGGTAAGCGGTCGGTCCATGCTGGAAGCCGTGCTTCAAGCGGCGGACCGGTATTCTCTGCTGCTTCAGAATATGCAGTTGTACGACCTGCCGTCTGAAGCCAGGGCGGCCTTCCGAGAAAACGCGGATTTGTGTCCATCGGCCGACCGACTGTTTGCGCTGCTGGCGGATTTTATGGCCGGGGCTATGGAAGATATATTGGAGGAGCGCAAGCAGGAGGAATCCCGGCCTATTCGGGCCGCCAAAGCCTTTATTCAGGAGAATTACATGCACCCCATAACCTTGGAACAGGTGGCGGGGAAGGTAGGGTTCAACGCCAGCTATTTCAGCACGTTTTTTAAAAAGCACTGTGGGGTCGGTTTTCTGGAATATCTGTCCGAGCTGCGTATCGGCAGGGCAAAGGAGTTGCTGCGGGATACCGGTATGAGCGTGGCGGAAATCTGCGAGTCGGTGGGTTATACGGATATCAAGCATTTTACCCATACCTTTAAGAAGATAACCGGCGTCAAGCCCACGGAATTCAGAAAGTTATATTCATAACAGAAGCGCCGAGCCGCGCTGCGGCGAAAAAATGACCGTCTCGGAGGAATTGTTGGTAGGGGGCCTTGGCCCCCGGGACAATTCCGGAGAGGAGGGAACTTTTTTCGCCACCAGCAGCGCGTGGGAGGCGTGACAAGAAGCGGCGGGCCGTGCCCGCTTCCAATCGTTGTATACCCGGGTGGTGGGGTTTCCTTTGTTGGCTCGGTAGCTATACCATTCGGACAGGGCCCCTTTGGCTTGGCCGTGCCCGCTTCCAATCGTTGTATACCCGGGTGGCGGAGGCTCCTTAGTTGG
>DXVY01000293.1 GCA_019417145.1 Clostridiales bacterium | reverse complement strand
ACCCCATTCCCCGCAGGGTCACAATACAGCCGCTGTAAGGACCCAGCCGGCGACGCAGCAGCTTGATGTGGGTATCCAGCGTGCGCTCGTCGCCGTAGAAATCATAGCCCCAAACCTGATTGATCAGCCGGTTCCGGCTAAGGGCAATGCCCTTGTTCCGCACAAGATAAAAGAGCAGATCATATTCCTTGGGGGAAAGCTCCACCCGCTCCCCGTCCACCGTCACCGTGCGCCCGGTGAAATCCACCGCCAGGCCCTGGATACAGACCCGCTCATGGGCCGGCGGGGCGGGGCGCTCCTCCCGGCCGCCTGTGCGGCTCAGAATGGCCGCCACCCGCATCATCAGCTCCTTTGGAGAAAAGGGCTTGACCACATAGTCGTCCACCCCCAGCTGAAAACCATGGATGCGGTCGTACTCTTCCCCCCGGGCCGACAGCATGATGACCGGCACGCGGCTGATCTTGCGAATCTCCTCCAGAGCCGAAAAGCCGTCCAGCTCGGGCATCATCACGTCTAATATCACCAGGTCAAAGGCTTCCCTGCGGAAAAGTTGGACCGCCTCCATGCCGTCGGCCGCTTCCCCAACCGCATAGCCCTCAAACCGGGCGTATTTTTTGATCAGCTCCCGTATTCTGGTCTCGTCATCTGCAATCAGCAGTCGCATGGGCTGCGCCTCCCTTTTGGTCGATTCCGGCCCGCTCCCTATCCCTTGCCGCCGGGAGCCTGCCCTTATTTTTCCCGTCCTTGCTCCTATTGTTTCCCCCGCTCTTGCTCATACCAGGCCAGCGCCTTTTGCTCCAGGTCCTTGACAAAAGCGTCCTTACCGTCGCAGTAACCCTCGATATCCGCCGGATACCGCGCCGCAAGCCCGGCCTTCAGAGATCCGTATGCAGCCGCTGCCGCCGGGTGGGTCCGCAGATAGTCCCGCACCGCCAGATGCCGGCGTATATCGTGCCGGCTGGTCCTGCCGAAGATATGTATCTGGTGGGTCCGGTTCTCGCCGCCCTTGCGAAAATACCGCCGGCCGGGTATACCCAATTCCCCCATGCACTCGTAACCCAGGGCTTCAAACCTAGGGTACAGGGCGTCCACGGCGGCAATATCGGTCACCACCGGCAGGATATCGATGATGGGCTTGGCCGCAAGCCCCGGCACCGCCGTGCTGCCGATGTGGTGGATTTCCAAAAGCAGGCCGCCCAAAATCTCCCGGATGGCCGCCGCTTCCCTTTCATATGCCGCCGGCCACTCCCCCCGGTAGGGCACCACCTCTACCTTCATTTCCAAACACCTTCCCTACGCTTTTCTTTTATTATAACAGCCGAAACTACATTTCCATGGCAAAAATATGAACAGGCTGCGTCCGCTACATCCCCGTTCCACCGGCCCGCCGGCAAAAAGCTCCTTCCCGGCCGGCCTGTTTTCCCCTTACAGAAAGCCCGGTTGGTTTGCTCCGTTCGGCCTCAGTCCGGCCCGGACGGCCCATGCTCTCAGCGGACGGGCGTATAGTCCATCCGGGAAGGTCTGTCGGTGGCCTCCAGCTTAAAGACCACCGGCCGCAACCCATCGTTACAGCAGCAGATCGCCACACCCGGCTGGCGAATCCAGTCTCCATAGTAAAACAGCCCCTCGCCCGCGCCATGGGCCAGGGCAAAAACATATTGGTAGATCGCTTTCCACGCCTCGTCGCAAAAGTCCTCGGGCTTTGCATAGTCGGCATAAAAGGTCTGCCCCTCCACCAGCATGGGGCAGGGTCCCAGCCCCTCCGCGCCATACGCATGGGCAAGTTCTTTGTCCAGGGTGGTCTTCAGCACGGTTATCTTTACCTGATTCATTTCGCACCTCTCCTTTTCTTACATTTTTCCGGCCCGGCCGGCGGTCGCCCGCCCTATTCGCAAAAGCCGGGTCACACGTTTTATTATATAGGATAACACAAAAGCCGCCGCTGTATCAACAGCGGCGGGGACAAATCCGAACCATATAGCTGCTCTTACAACATGTTTTGGCGCC
>DXVY01000292.1 GCA_019417145.1 Clostridiales bacterium | reverse complement strand
GGAACGGACCATTCTGCATGTGGATATGAACAATTTTTATGCGTCGGTGGAATGTCTCTACCGGCCCGAGCTGCGGGGGAAGGCGGTGGCGGTGGGCGGGGACGCGGAGCGGCGACACGGGATTGTGCTGGCCAAGAATTACAGGGCCAAACAGTACGGCGTACAGACGGGGGAGGCCCTGTGGCAGGCCAAACGCAAATGTCCGGATCTGGTTTTTGTCCCGCCGGATTTTAAGAAGTATCTGCGCTTTTCCGCCCTGGCCAAGGAGATCTACGCCGCGTATACCGATCGGGTGGAACCCTTTGGCCTGGACGAGTGCTGGCTGGATCTAACCGGCACCGGCCGGGAGGGAAAGGAGACGGCCGACCGTATCCGAGCCCGGATAAAGGCCGAGCTGGGCGTCACCGCCTCCGTAGGGGTAAGCTGGAACAAGGTGCTGGCCAAGCTGGGCAGCGATATGCAAAAGCCGGACGCCACCACGGTCCTGGGGAAGGAGGACCTGCGCACCAAGGTGTGGCCCCTGCCGGCGAGCGATCTTCTGTACGTGGGGAAGGCTACGGCCGAAAAGTTGTCCCGCCGGTGTATCCATACCATCGGGGACCTGGCCAGGACAAACCCCAGGACCCTGCGACTTATGCTGGGCAAGACGGGGGAGATACTTTGGGCCTTTGCCAATGGGCTGGATACCGCGCCGGTGGCGCCCCTGACGTCTGGCGCGCCGGTCAAAAGCGTGGGCAACAGCACGACCACGCCGCGGGACCTGGTGACCGACGCGGATGTAAAAATCACCCTGCACGCCCTGTGCGACAGCGTGGCCGCCCGTCTGCGGGAATACGGCCTGCTTTGCACCACCGTGCAGATTTGGGTTCGGGACCATGCCCTGGAAAGCTACGAGCGGCAGTGCGGGCTGGAGACGCCGGCCAGCGCCGCGGGGATCCTGTTTCAAAAGGCCTTTGCCCTGTATAAGCGGCACCATCCTGCCGGGCGCCCCATCCGCAGCCTGGGCGTGCGGGCCTGCGCGCTGGTGCCGGAGGAAAATCTGCAGCTTTCCTTTTTGCCCGAAGGGCGGGCGCCCGCGCGGCTGGACGCGCTGGAGCGTTCGGTGGACCAGCTCCGCCGCCGGTTCGGGTATACGGCCGTCAGGCGGGGGATCATGCTCACCGATCCCGCCTTGTCGGCGGTCAATCCAAAGGAGGATCATGTGATCCACCCAGTGGGCTTTTTCAAATAAATCCGTCTCCTGCTGCGCATACTGTGTGCAGGAGGGATGCCCATGGCGCGCAAGGTCATTGTGGAGGTGATCGCCCGGTTCGACCGGGAGGGGAAAATCACGCCTTTGGCCATCCTTTGGGAGGACGGGAGACGGTTTGAAATCGACCGGGTGTTGGAGGCGCGCCGGGCCGCCAGCCTGAAGGCAGGGGGGATCGGCCTGCGGTATACCTGTATGATCGGGGGACGATCGGCCTATCTCTGGTATGAGGACCCCCGATGGTTTGTGGAAGGAAGAGACTAGTCTGTGGGGCAAATACCGGTTTCCGGCCCAGGCGGAGGGGCGGGCCGGACCGCGAGCAGGGCCGGAAGGGGCGCTGAGGACGGCGGGCGATTCCCAATTTTAGCGGGAGGTCCATCCGCCGCCTCAGGGCGACGTTGGCGCCCAAATTCATGATTTTTCCCAGTCCCAGGATCTTTTTATAGAAAGGGGCGGAAATGTTCGGAGCGGATACGGCAGCAGGGGGATTTCATCGTATAGCTTTCATCCGTTTATTGTATATAAAGATAGCGCCCACGGGAAATATAGGAAGAAATCGGTTTGTCGGCAGGAAAAGCGGTTGACAAAGCAGGGGCTGTATGCTACAATAATGGGGCCGCTTTTCGGAGAGATGTCCGAGTGGTTTATGGAGCTGGTCTTGAAAACCAGTGACCCGCAAGGGCCGGGGGTTCGAATCCCTCTCTCTCCGCCAATCTCTCCTACAATTTCATATTTTTGATAGACGTAACAACATGGAGAAGTACTCAAGTTGGTGACGAGGCGCCCCTGCTAAGGGCGTAGGTCG
>DXVY01000291.1 GCA_019417145.1 Clostridiales bacterium | reverse complement strand
GGAGGAGCTCCATCCGGTCCGCCGGCTGGAGACGCTGGCCGTCATCCTGCAAAAGGAGCGGGAGGTCCTTCGCCTGGAGGTGGAAATCGGGGAAAAGGTCAAGGCCCAGATGGAGGAAAACCAGCGGGACTATTACCTGCGCGAGCAGCTCAAGGCGGTCAGCGAGGAATTAAACGACGGGGACAACCCCGCCGAAGAGGCCGAGCGGTACAAGGAGCGGGTGCGGGCGCTGCAGGCGGCCGACGAGATCAAGGAGCGGCTGTGTAAGGAGGCGGACAAGCTGGCTAAAATGCCGGCGGGCTCCCACGAGGCCACGGTGGTCCGGGGATATCTGGACACCTGCCTGGAGCTGCCCTGGGGTATCTATACCAAGGACAAGATCGATGTGGAAAAGGCCGCCCGGAAGCTTGATCGGGATCATTACGGCATGCAGAAGGTCAAGGAGCGGATCCTGGAGCTGCTGGCCGTCTATAAGCTCAAGCCGGATATCACCGGGCAGATCCTCTGCCTGGTGGGACCGCCCGGCGTGGGCAAGACCTCCATCGCCCGGTCCATCGCCGGCTGCATGGGGCGGAAGTTCGCCCGGCTGTCTCTGGGCGGCGTGTCGGACGAGGCCGAGATCAGGGGTCATCGCAAAACCTATATTGGGGCCATGCCCGGCCGGATTATGAACGCCGTGCGCCAGGCGGGCAGCAGCAATCCCCTGATCCTGCTGGACGAGGTGGACAAGCTGGGCCGGGATTACCGGGGCGACCCGTCGGCCGCTCTGCTGGAGGCCCTGGACGGGGAGCAGAACAACGCCTTTCGCGACCATTATATCGAGCTTCCCTTCGATTTGAGCCGGGTGCTTTTCCTGACCACGGCCAACACCCTGGACACCATCCCCGGGCCCCTGTTGGACCGGATGGAGGTCATTGAGCTGTCCAGCTACACCAGAGAGGACAAGTTCCAGATCGCCCGGCGGCATTTAGTGAAAAAGCAGATGGAAAAGCACGGCCTGACCCCGGCTGCCTTCCGGATTACCGACGGGGCCCTATACGGCCTGATCGACCACTATACCCGGGAGGCGGGGGTGCGCAAGCTGGAGCGGGCCATCGCCTCGGTCTGCCGGAAGGCGGCCAAGCGGCTGGCGTCGGGCGAGGAACGGGTCACGGTGGGGGTCAAGGACCTGGAGGCCATGATGGGCCCGGCCCGGTATCGGCCCGAGGGGATTCTGCCCAACCACGAGGTGGGCGTGGTCAACGGCCTGGCCTGGACGTCGGTGGGCGGCGAGCTGATGCAGCTGGAGGTGGCCGCCCTGGAGGGAACGGGCAAGATCAGCCTGACCGGGTCCCTGGGCAACGTTATGAAGGAATCGGCCCAGACGGCCGTAAGCTATGTGCGCAGCCGGGCCAGGGAGCTCGGCGTGCCCCCGGATTTTTATAAGACCAAGGATATCCACGTCCACGCCACCGAGGCGGCCGTTCCCAAGGACGGGCCGTCGGCCGGCGTGACCATCACCGCCGCGCTGGTATCGGCCCTCACCGGTATCCCGGTCCGAAGGGACGTGGCCATGACCGGCGAGATAACGCTGCGGGGACGGGTGCTGGCCATCGGCGGGCTCAAGGAAAAGAGTATGGCGGCCTACCGGGCGGGGGTGAAAACGGTGTTCATCCCGGCCGAAAACGCCCCCGACCTGCGGGAGTTGGACGAAAAGGTGCGGGCGCATGTCCGGTTCGTGCCGGTGGAACGGGTGGACGCCCTGCTGGGACAGGCCCTGGTGCGGCCGCCCCGGTCCCTGACCGGATCGGTTCCCCCTGACGAGACGGCCGAGACCCGCCTGCCCGCCGCGTCGACCTCGCCTGCGGGAAAGCCGGCCAAGGGGCCGGCGGGCATCAGCCAGTGATCCCATCGGCGAAGATCGGTCCCCGCCGGACCGGTCCGCCGAGGGAGAATGCATAAAAAAACAAGCGGGATTATCCCCCGCCGCGGTGGGGCGGATATCCCCCACGGGGGAAATCGCCCTTTGGGAGGTGTACCATGCAGTATCAAAACGCGCGCTTTGAGGCGTCCTATGGCACCGGCGACCAGTTGCCCCCCTCCGCC
>DXVY01000290.1 GCA_019417145.1 Clostridiales bacterium | reverse complement strand
ATCAGCCGCCACCTTGAAGCGGTAGACCCGCTGGCCCTGATCCATCCGCCGCTCAAATCGGTCGCCTGTGTAGGGCGGGCCGGCCGCGTCGGCCGCCGCCGCATATCCCGCCGACCGCAGCAGGGTAAGGCTCAGGACGCCGCCCTCGGCCGTGTCCTCATACCGGCCGCCGTGTATGCCGTTGTTGATCACCGCCAGGGTATGGGTTTCGCCCTTTACGGCCGCCCAGTTTTGATAGACAAATTCCTCGCCCTTGTAAAGCGCCTCACGGCCAAAGGCGATTTGGCCCAGAGGCTGTCCGGTTGAGGTGCCGCATTCCAGCTTTAAAAACTGCTGCTTTTCATTCCACTCCACCAGGGTTTCCAGCTCAAAATCGGTTCCCTCCTTGGGCAGCAGATACCGCTGACAGATCCGGGAATGATCCAGTCCGAACACGGCTTCCACCACCGTGCGTACCGGGCCGTCCTCGATGACCCGCACCGAGGGGATTATCCGGTCGGTAATACCGGAAAACTCGCTGCCCTCGGCCGTGCGCAGGAGCTGGAACTGCCGCCGTCCCTTCCGCCGGGAGCCGATACCCCAAGAATTGTAGCCGTCCTCATAGGCCACCGGGCAGAAGCTGCCCGGACGCAGTTGTTCCACCCCATCTACCCGATAGGAATCCACAAGTCCGGTGGCGGTGTTGATCTTGACCTGCATCCGGCCGTTGTCAAACAGATAGAAGGGAAGATGATCGATAGCTTCAAACACGGGGCGGGCCGGAATGGGCTTCCAGGCCACGTCCACACGGGTCAGGGAGGAGGCGGGCAGGGTAGTCTGGATGGTTACCATCTTGCGCCAGTCGATGCAGAAATGGTTGACTTCCTTTTCACACTGGCAGGTCACCGGCTGGCCGTTAATATAGCATTCGGGGAACATGAAATTCTTTTCCCAGTTTTGCTTGGGCAGCCCCACCTCGCAGGAAAACACGCCTTTCAGGTCGTAAGGATGGGGATTGTAGAGAAAGAAGCAGGAGCAGCCGTCGGTGAGCTTTTCCTGTCCCGCCGTCAGGGCGAGGAAAGATGCCAGATTCTCACGGGCCATGATCTCCAGTCCGTGATCCAGAACCCGCAGGGTGTCCTCCTCCACCAAATGGGTGCCTGTACCGGGTAAGGCGTCGTGAAATTCGCTGAAAAGGAGGTCCTCCTTCGCCTGGTTAAAGGCGTCATGAGGATACGCTCTTCCGGCGGCGGCCGCGGCGCTGGCCATCTTTTCCCCCATATAGAGCTGATTTTCCAGCTCCCGGTGCTTTTGCTTGATCCGGATCTGGGAGGTATAGCAGCCGTCGGCTATGGGGTTGAGCCCCTGGTCATAGCAGGGCAGGGCGTTTTTATCCAGAGCGGCGAAATAGTCTTCCGGCGTGCTGTGTCGGATTTCCAGCTCATCGGCCTTATCGGCCGCCATCTTTTGGATTTTTTCCATGTCCTCTCTGGTGGGGCCGCCGCCGTGGTCGCCCACGCCCCAGAGAAAGAGCGTGACCTCCTCGTCGGCCACCCGGGGCAGGAAACGCTCCAGCTCCTCGGCCGCATGGCCCCAAACCGAGTTGTAGTTCTCCCTGGAAAAATGCACTATCACCTCCGACCCGTCCAGGCCCTTCCAGCGGAAGTCTTGGCCGTCGAAGGGCTTTTTGTGCCCGCCCGAACGACAGACCACATAAGAATCATAGCCGGCTTGGCTCAAAATCTGCACCAGTCCCCGGGTATGGCCGAAGGAATCAAAATTGATGGCCGTGGTGGGGCGGACGCCGAATTTTTCTTCAAAGTATTTTCGGCCCGCCATAATATTGCGCACATAGGATTCACCGGACGGCATATTGCAGTCGGGCTGCAAATACCAGCCCCCCATAATATGCCAGCGTCCGTTTTTCACATGCGTCCGGATACGTTCAAACAAGGCTGGGTCGTATGTTTCCACCCAGCGGTAGAGAATGGATTCGTTGTGGTTAAAGGTGAGGCCCGGATAGGCGTCCAGCAGATCGGCCGCCGTGCGGAAGGTGGACAGCGCCTCGGTGCAGCCCTCCTCCCAGCGCCAGAGCCAGACCAGGTCCAGATGGGCGTTGCAGATCATGTGGATGGTTTTCATGAAATCCCCTCGCTTCCTTTGTTACATATAAATTGGATCAGCTTACCTGCATT
>DXVY01000029.1 GCA_019417145.1 Clostridiales bacterium | reverse complement strand
GCACCCACGCCGAGCTGGTCGCTAGGCCTGGCTATTACCGTGAAATCTGCGAATTGCAGCATGTGCCGGATCTACCGGAGCTGGATCCGGAGGCGGTGGCGGCCTATGAGCGGAAAAAGGCGGTCCGGGCCGCCCAGGGCCAGCCGCCCAAAAAGCGGTTGCGGAAGCAGCGGCGGCTGGACGAGGAACAAAGGCAGCCTGCCATGGCCGGCGGGAAGGGGGGAGAACGGTAATGGCGCGCAATAAATATGACGTGGACGAATCCCTGGAAACCCCATTCGACTTCTCCCACCTAAAGCGGAGCTTTGTGTATGTGGCGCGGTATAAATGGAAAATGATCATCGCCCTGCTGCTGTCGGTCGCCGCCTCTATCGTGGCCCTCACCGGCCCTAAATTCATCCAGGCGGCCATCGACGTGGCCATGCCCAACAAGGATTTGGCGCTGCTGTTCCAGTATGCCGGTCTGCTCACCGGGTCGATCCTGATCAGTATCCTGTTGCAGACCGCCCGAGGCTTCATCATGGCCCGGGTGGGACAGGATATCGTCTACGACATCCGGGACGACCTTTTTAAGCATTTGCAGGAGCTTCCCTTTTCCTACTATGATTCCCGCCCCCAGGGCAAGATCCTGGTGCGGGTGGTGCAGTATGTCAACAAGGTGTCGGATATGCTGTCCAACGGCATCATCAATATATTTATCGAGCTTTTAAACCTTGTGTTCATCGCCATTTTTATGTTCATGACCGACGCTAAACTGGCCCTGGTCATCGTGGCCGGCCTGCCGGTGCTGGCGGCCATCATCTTCGCCATCAAGCCGGCCCAGCGCAAAGCCTGGCAGCAGGTGAACAACAAGACCTCCAACCTGTCGGCCTACACCTGTGAGAATATCGAGGGCGTCAAGGTGACCAAAGGGTTTAACAGGCAGAAGGAAAACAGCAAAATCTACGACCGGCTGAATAAGCTGACCAACGTGTTCTGGATGAAGGCCATCTATGTGTCCAACCTGGTGGGCCTGTCGGTGGAAAACATATCCCAGTGGGTGCTGGCCTTTATGTATATGGCGGGCATCGCCTGGTTCTATCCCCCCGCGTCGGTGGGCGTGATCCTGGCTATGGGCACCTACGCCTCCCGCTTCTGGCAGCCCATTACCACCCTGGCCGCCCTTTACAATAACCTGATCAATACGGTGGCCTACCTGGAACGTATCTTCCAGACCATCGACGAGCCGGTGGAGATAAGGGATGCGGAAAACGCCTACCAGCTTCCGCCCATATCCGGCCGGGTGGAGTTTAAGAATGTGTCCTTTGAATATGAGCCGGGCATCCGGGTTTTGAACGACGTGAGCTTTACGGTGGAGCCGGGACAGTCGGTGGCTCTGGTAGGCCCCACGGGCGCGGGCAAATCCACCATAGTGAATTTGGTCAGCCGCTTTTATAATATCACCGAAGGCCAGGTGCTCATCGACGGGCACAGCGTGTCCGAGGTGACCTTAAAATCCCTGCGGAGCCAGATGGGTATCATGCTTCAGGATTCCTTTATTTTCTCCGGTACCATAGCCGATAATATCCGGTACGGCCGTCTGGACGCCACCAGGGAGGAGATGGAGGAGGCCGCCCGCCGGGTGCAGGCCCATGACTTCATCGTGGGGATGGAAAAGGGATACGAGACCCAGGTCAACGAGCGGGGCGGCCGTCTCTCCCAGGGGCAAAAGCAGTTGATTTCCTTTGCCAGGACCCTGGTGGCCGATCCCAAGATCCTGGTGCTGGACGAGGCCACCTCTTCTATCGACGCACGCACCGAGCAGCTGTTGCAGCAGGGCATCCAGGAGCTGCTCAAGGGACGCACCAGCTTTATCATCGCCCACCGCCTGTCCACCATCCAGAGCTGTGACCGGATCATGTTTATCGACGGCGGCCGGATCGTGGAGCAGGGAACCCATGAAGAACTCATGGCCATGCGGGGCCGGTATTATGAATTATGCACGGCCCAGGATCGGGAGCTGTCTATGGACGTCGCGCCCGCCGTGTCCATTCAGTAGGGTGGGAAGGCAGGAGGCTTTTTTCAAAAAGCCTCCTGCACCCGCAAAAAATTCAGATGGAAAAGCCGGGACGCCAAATCCATGCTCTGTCTATCCGCCATCTATATGGATGCGTAAAACTACGGGGAGGCCCGGGTCTGGCCGGAAAAGGCGGCGGCCTGCAACGCCCCCGACGCGGTGATGATTTTGAGCGCGGCCAGGAGGGCTTTAAATCCCGAAAAGGCCCTGGCCTACATGCGCCAGGGCGTGAAGATGGATCTGCCGCTGGAGGAGGCGCCCACAGCCCTGCGGGAAGGAAAATTTTTCCAACGGTTGAAAGAACGGATCCGGGAGGATGTAATCCGAAACAGGATGGAATAGGGTGCGCCGCCTTTTGAAAAGGGAGTATCGTAAGCCCAAAAGGGACGGCCATCCCTTTTTATATGTCGCCAAGCAGGCAAAAAATCCCCCGCACAGCCTTTGTAGGCGTGCGGGGGATTCCGGTTATTTGCTCTTTTGATACAGACGCAGGAAGGTCTGAAACATCTTTTGCAGCTTGGTCAGGCTGCTGGGCGGGGCTCCCGGCTGATCCAGGGACTGCCACCAGAGCTGCCGCAGCCGGATATACCGATAGGTCTCCTGGATATGGGGGCCAAAGGCCTTGGCGAAGACCTGCGGATCCGGCCGTGCCTTGGTCAGCGACCGAAGGGCGGCCAGGCATTGGATGAGCTGAAAGAGCAGAAAGCCGCCTCTGCAGATCCAAAGCAGCCAGATTTCCTGGATAGGCAGGCCGGCCAGGGTGGCCCAACCCATGAAGACCAGCACGATCAGGGCCAAGGGGTGAAGAACCAGCCGGGCCAGGGTGCCCTTAGGATGCAGCCGGGCGGCGGCGGGATAGATCAGGCCCAGCAGCAAAAAGAAGGCCAAGCCCGCCGATTGCAGGATTTGTAAGGGAGAGCCCGTGCCGGTCTGGAAGGTAAAGCCGGTGAAGATGACGGTCAGGGCGGCCGCCAGCTGGACAAGGGCCAGGATAAACCCAAAGGCCAGCTTGTTCCGCCGGGCTTTGTCCGCCTTTAGCTGTAGGAATTTCTGGGCGGCCCGGTTCATATAAAGGCCTAAGGGGCCGGGGCAACTGCCATCCCGCAGGCGGCTGACCCCGTTGCCCAGCTGGACGAAATACCGCATAGAATAGGTGGACTTGTTGCCGCTTTTGTCCTTAGCGGTAAAGGCCTTATATTCGGCCTCGGGAAAGCGGCCGATGGAATGGGACTTGGTATGGTTTTCTATGGCCTCATCCAGCCTGGCCCACAGATCGATCAGCACCTGCACCTCCTGGCGGTGGATGCTCTCCCTGGCTTCATGGGCGGAATAGGCCGAAGCGTGTACCGAATCGGGGAGATTTTTGGACAGATAGGCGGTCATCTCGTCTTCATAGACGGCGGCCAGGGTGGGGGAATGGCCCGGTTCCGGCGAGCCGTCGGGCCGAAGACCCTGGAACAGCTCCTGATCGGATGGGAAGGTGATCTGCGACATAGGGGATCCTCCTTATCTTTATGCGTTTGGCATTTGCCGGCCCTCCGGCATACGCCGGACGGCCATCACGGGGTGATGAAGGGGCATCCGGAGGACGGCGCAACGCATGACCTGCCGGATCCTTTCCCGCAGCTCCGGTTTGTAACAGTGGATTTTGTAGTTGGAGCAAAACGGCCGTATGTTCCGTTCGCGGGCGGCAATCCATCCGCTAAGCGGCGCAGGCGTCCAGCTCGGCACAGGCGGGGCAGAGGGGCCGACCGCCGTGCTTGCCCTTCCAGTACAGGCGGATTATCAGGAAAACGGTTTGTTTTCCCGTTTCTGCCTTTAGCCATGGGTTGGCTCGCGCTTCCGGTGCGCCTCCCTATTATTTCGTATGCTTTTATGATAACTGTCCGACCTCTGTCCGTCAAGGCGGCCGCAATATTTTTTCTGTGATTTGACAAGCTTCGCGTTGTGTGCTATACTAGGGGCTGCAAAATAAATCAAAACAGGGGAGCCATGGGCTGAGAGGAAAGCAGACGCTTTCGACCCTTAACCTGATCTGGTTAGTACCAGCGTAGGGAGTTATGCGCTTAGCGTAAGTTTTTGCAAGGCTTTCGCGCCGCCGGGCGCCGTTTTCAGGCGTCTGTCGGATCAACAGGCGAGGCTAAACAAAAATCTATGACGTGTGCCGGCCGCTTTTCAGGGCCCGGCGCTGTTTGCTCCCGCTGAAATTTCAGCGGGCTTTTTTATTTTGGTTTAGATTTGCAAAAAAATATCAGGAGGAAACGATTATGAACGCAAGCATTGCCATCCAGGTTCTGCCCAAGGTAGAGGGCGAAGAGGTCATCCGGATTGTGGACGAGGTCATTGCCTACATCAAATCCACCGGACTGAACACCTTTGTAGGACCCTTTGAAACCACGGTAGAGGGCGATTACGACCAGCTCATGGAGATCGTCAAGGAGTGCCAGCTCATCTGCATCCGGGCCGGCGCCCCCAGCGTGTCTTCCTATGTGAAGATTGCCTACAAGCCCGATGAGGAAGGGGTCTGGACCATTGAAAAGAAGGTTAAAAAGCATCACGAATAAGCTGTGGAGCCTTTGCGGCGTCGCCTTTATCCTGCTGGTGTGGCAGGTGTGCTGTATGGCCGGGCTCATGCCCGATTACATGCTGCCCTCGCCGGCCAAGGTGGTGCAGGCCTTTGGCGCCAATTTTCTCATCCTCATGGATCATGCCCGGATATCCCTGCTGGAGTCCTTTTTGGGGCTGGGAATCGGGGTTCTGCTGGCCCTGGCCCTGACGGCGGTGATGGATCGATTCGGCGTGATTTACAAAATGGCCTATCCGCTGCTGGTCATCACCCAGGCCGTCCCCGTGGTTGCCATCGCGCCCCTGCTGGTGCTCTGGCTGGGCTACGGCATGACCCCCAAGGTGGTGCTGATTGTCATTGTCTGCTTTTTCCCCATCGCGGTGGGAATGCTGGACGGGCTGAGGGCCGCCGACCGGGATCAGATGAACCTGCTGAAAGCCATGGGGGCCAGCCGGATGCAGATATTCCGGCATTTAAAGTTCCCCGGCGCCCTGCCCGGTTTCTTTTCCGGGCTGAAGGTTTCGGTCTCCTTTTCCATCATCGGCGCGGTGGTGGCCGAATGGCTGGGCGGGGATAAGGGCCTTGGCGTCTATATGACCCGGGTGCGCAAGTCCTATGCCTATGACAAGATGTTCGCGGTTATTTTCCTGGTCATCGCCATCAGCCTGCTGCTTATGTGGCTGGTGGGGGTGCTGGAAAAGAAATGCATGCCCTGGAAACACGCCGGGGCCAAATAAGAGTTTTTGCAAAAGGGTTGATAGAATATGAAAAAGATGATTTCCTTGCTCTTGGCGGGCGCGTTGGCCCTTTCCCTCTCGGCCTGTGGGAATGGCGGCGAGGACGGTTCCAGTCAGGGGTCTGACACGGCCGACAAACAGGAGAAGACCAAGATCACCGTGGTGCTGGACTGGCTGCCCAACACCAATCACACCGGCCTGTATGTGGCCCAGAAAAAGGGATATTTTGCCGAGGAGGGGCTGGAGGTTTCCATTGAACAGCCGCCGGAGGACGGGGCCGAAGCCCTGGTCGCCTCGGGAAAGGCCCAGTTCGGCGTCAGCGTCCAGGAGAATCTGGCCAGCGCCCTGACCGCCGACGCGCCCCTGCCCATTACGGCGGTGGCCGCTATTTTGCAGCATAACACCTCCGGTATTATTTCCTTAAAGGAAAAGGGCATTGAATCCCCCAAAGATATGATGGATCATCTCTATGCCTGTTGGGATACCCCCATTGAGCAGGCCATTTTGAAGAACGTGATCGAAAAGGACGGCGGTGACTTTTCCCGCCTGAACCAGGTGACCTCCACCGTCACCGATACCATCGCGGCCCTTAATTCCGACATCGATATGGTATGGATCTACTACGCCTGGGACGGCGTGGCCACCAAGGTCAAGGGCATCGATACCAACTATTTTGAATTCCGGGATATCGATCCGGCGTTGGATTATTACACCCCCTTCTTTATCGCCAATAACAGCTTCCTGGAGGAGCAGCCCGAAGCCGCCAAGGCTTTTCTCAAGGCGGCCCGCCGGGGGTATGAGGACTGTATCGCCGACCCGGAGGGAGCGGCTGATATTATCTGCGAGATGGTGCCCGAAATCGACCACGAAATCGCGGTGGAGAGCCAGAAATACCTGGCCGGTCAGTACAAGGCCGAGGTGGAGACCTGGGGCCAGTTTGACCAGCAGCGGTGGGATACCTTCTTTACCTGGCTGTATGACAACGGGGTTATTACCAAAGAGCTGGAGCCCGGCGCAGGCTTTACCAACGACTATTTGAACTAAGGCCCGCCGGGTAAGGGGGAAAGCCTATGACCAACCGACTGGAAGCCACGGGAATCTCCAAGGCCTTTGGAGAGAAAAAGGTTTTAAAAGACGTAAACCTGTATTTGGCGGAAGGGGAGATCATCAGCCTCTTAGGGGTCAGCGGCGTGGGCAAAAGCACCCTGTTCCATATCCTGTCCGGCCTGCTACAGCCGGACAGCGGCCGGGTGCTGCTGGATGGGGAGGATGTGACCGGGAAAACCGGCCGCATCGGTTATATGCAGCAGAAGGATCTGCTGTTGCCCCATAAAAAGATCGCCGACAATATCGCCCTGCCCCTGGTGCTGCGGGGCATGAATAAAAAGCAGGCCCGCAAAAGGGTAGAGGAGGGGCTGGGCGAATTTGGCCTGGAGGGTACGGCCGACGTATACCCCGATCAGTTGTCCGGCGGGATGCGCCAGCGGGCCGCCCTTTTCCGCACCTATCTGTTCGGGGGCAGGGCCGCTTTGCTGGACGAACCCTTTTCCGCCCTGGACGCCATCACCAAAACCCAGATCCATCAGTGGTACCTAAAGGTGATGAGCCGCATAAAGCTGTCCACCATTTTTATTACCCATGACGTGGACGAGGCCATTCTGCTGTCCGACCGCATCTACATCATGGCCGGTTCCCCGGGCGCCATCGTCCAGGAGATGCGCATTGACGCGCCCCGGCCCAGGGGGACCATGTTCACGGCTTCCCCGGAATTTATGGAGCATAAGCGGCGCATATTGACCGCCCTGCAAATTGAATAGGACGGCCTATATTGCCCGCATGCATACAAAACCGCCCGGCGTCCCAAAGGACGCCGGGCGGTTTATCGTTTGTACGCATACAACCGAAGTCCGGAAATTGCCGGGAGGCGGCTAATCCTCTGCCGGGGTGCGGCGGCGCAGGCGGCGGGGGCGCCGTTTTTGTCCGCCGCCCTTTAAAAAGAAGCGGATACGGGCGATGGCCTTGGATAAAAACTCCATGGCGGCCAGGATAGCCCGCTGGCAGGGCAGCGCCAGCAGCAGCAGCGCCGCGAATACCAGGCCGGTCTGGAAGGTGAGGGGGACCAGGGAGAAAAATTCCCGGAACCAGACAACGGCCACGATCATGGCAAGGGTCATGGCGCACCACAGGATACGCCGCTTCCAGTCAAAGGGTTTACAGACCTGATAGAGGACAAACAGGCCGTTGAAGGCCATAAGCATGGCGGCGATGGTGGAAAGCTGTTCGGTGGGGAAGGCGAAGGCCACGCAAAATAGCTCGGCAAACAATACTAGGAATAGGTTGGTCAGGCCGCCCGGACAGGCTCTGGCTAGCACATTGGTCAAAAACCGGCCCTTGACGATGGCCTTGTTGGGCTCCAGCGCCAGGAAAAAGGAGGGCGCCCCGATGGTTAGGGCCGATATGAGGGAGAGCTGGAGCGGCACCAGGGGGTAGGGCAGGTTGGAGGCAAAAATCGTGATGAGGGTGAGGAAAAAGGAAAAAATATTTTTGACCAGAAAGAGGGAGGCCGCTCGCTGGATATTGTTGATAACCCGCCGTCCCTCCAGCACCACCTGGGGCATGGAAGCAAAGTTGGAATCCAGCAGCACCAGCTCGGCGGCCTGGCAGGCCGCGTCCGCTCCCGACGCCATGGCGATGCCGCAGTCGGCGTCCTTCAGAGCCAGGACGTCGTTGACCCCGTCGCCGGTCATGGCCACCGTGTGGCCGGCCGCCTGCAGAGCCTTGACAAACTTTCGCTTCTGATTAGGGGTTACCCGGCCAAAGACCGTATACAGCTCCACGGCTCGGGCGATTTCCTGGTCGCTTTGCAGGGCGGCGGCGTCGATATACCGCTCGGCCCCCTTGATGCCCGCCCGCTGGGCCACCTGGGAGACGGTGAGGGGATTGTCTCCTGAAATGACCTTGATGGCTACCCCCTGCCGGGCGAAATACCGGAATGTGTCGGGGGCTTCGGGCCGGATTTTGTTGGCGATGCGTATAAGGGCCAGGGGGGTGAGCGCGCCGGAAAGCTGAGGCCCGTCCAGGGGCCCCTCGTATTCCGCCAGCAGCAGCACCCGTTCCCCCTGCGCGGAGTATTCCTCCACCCGGGGCCGCAGGGCGTCATACCGGCCGCCCATTACGAATTCAGGCGCGCCCACAACAAAGCATCCTTGCTCCTTAAAGGCAACGGCGCTCCATTTTGTGGCCGAGGTAAAGGGTACCACCTGCTGCGCCGGCCAGACGGTCCCGTTCCGGAACCGGTCGGCCATGGCCTTGGCGGTATCGTTGTCCGCGCCGGCGGCGGCGTAAAAGGCCGAGAGAATGGCTTCCAGCCGTTCGGCCGGCGCCTTGGCCTCTTCCAGGGGGACCAGGCCGGAAACCTGCATACCCGGTTCGGTGATGGTGCCGGTCTTGTCCACGCACAGAACGTCCACCCGGGCCAGGGTTTC
Source organism: Clostridiales bacterium (assembly GCA_019417145.1). Taxonomy (GTDB): domain Bacteria; phylum Bacillota; class Clostridia; order Oscillospirales; family Acutalibacteraceae; genus Howiella. The sequence continues at coordinate 4,191 of DXVY01000029.1, read as the reverse complement.
AATGGAGCTCATATCGTGGACAAGGGTTTTTTTGCGGGCGAGGCGAATGACCGATACGGCCAGCGCTACGCTGGTCAGCAGATACAGACCCTCGGGAATCATGCCGATCAGGGCGGCCACCGAAGAGGTGACGGCATGCCGCAGGCCGGCGTGGAGCAGAAAATACTGCTTGATAAAAAGGGCCAGGCCCATGGGAATCAGGGCGATGCCGATAACCTTGATCAGCTTGTCCAGCGAACGCATCATTTCCGACTTTTGGGGTGCTGCGTTTTTCTTGGCCTCCAGGGTCAGCTTGGCGGCGTAGGATTCGGCGCCCACCCGGGTCAGTCGGGCGCGGCAATGGCCGGCCACCACAAAACTGCCTGAGAGAAGGGAATCCCCGGGAGCCTTTACGATGGCGTCCGGTTCGCCGGTGAGCAGGGATTCGTTGACCTGGATTTCACCCGCCACCACCTGGGCGTCGGCGGGGATCTGGTTGCCGGGGCCAAACAGCACGATGTCGTCCCGTACCAGCCGTTGGGTGGGAATCTTGCCCGTTTTGCCCTCCCGGACCACCATGGCGGTGGGGGCGTTCAATAGGGTCAGCTTATCGATGGTATGCTTGGAGCGGATCTCCTGGATGATGCCAATCAGGGTATTGGCGATGGCGATAAGCAGAAAGAGCATATCCTTAAAGTCGCCGACCAAAGCAAGGCAGACGGCCAGCACGACAAAGATCAGGTTAAAAAAGGTGAAAATATTATCCCGTACGATCTGGCCCTCGGTTTTGGTAGGGGCTTCTACCGGGCGGTTCTGAAGGCCGGCGGCCGTCCGCTCGGCCACCTGTCGTCCGTTTAGGCCCTGGTCCGGGTCCGTGGGGAAAGGGGGGATGCTTGGCCGGGACGGAGCGAGGGCCGCAGCAGCCGTATTTGTTTTGCGCATAGATATAACGCCTCTCCTATTATTTACTGTTTCCTATTTTACCCTATCGCCCTCTATAAATCTACAAATCGTTTCTTAAATCTTCATAAATATTCCAAAAGCCAGAGGCTCTATCTACAGTTTGGACCGCAAAAAGGCGGGGCATGCAAGACATACCCCGCCGTTTAAGCCGTTTGCCCTTATTCCACGCTCTTCATGGATTCCACCATATTGATTTTTCGTATGATACGGGTCATGATCAGGTTGACAATGACGGCAAAGGCGGCGGTCATTAGGGCGGCGATCAGATAGTTCAGCCATCCAACCGTCCGGGAAAACATGACCATATCCACCTCTACGGTAGTGATTACAAAGAGCAGCAGCAGGGTGCCCGCAAGCAGGCCTACCGCGATGCCCATCAGCGTCAGGACGATATTTTCACGGTAGATATACATGGCGGTCTCGCCATTGTAAAAGCCCAACACCTTGAGGGTGGCCAACTCCCGTCGCCGTTCGTCGATGTTAATGGAGGTCAGGCTGAAGAGCACCACGAAAGCCAGCGCGGCGGCCGACAGGATCAGCACCACCACCACGATATCCATAGAGCTGATCATATCGCTGAAATTCTGGCGCAGGCTGGTATTGAAGGAGGTGGAGGTTACCCCCTCCTGGGCCAGCAGGTCGGCCGACAGGGCGTTTTCCGCTTCCTCCGTGGTGTCCTTCAGCTGACAGAGGACGGCGTTTTGCGCCGGCTGTTCTCCGGTCAGCTGGTTATACAGCGCGGGAGACATGTACACATAATGCATGGCGTAGTTCTCGGTTATGCCGGCCACCCGGCATTCGATGACCTGGTTGTCCCCGTTGCGCAGTTGGACCGTGTCGCCTGTATGGATATCCAGCAGCATGCTCAGTTTTTCGGTTATCACGATGCCGTCCCCGGAGAGGGAAAGCGGCTTATGCCCCTTGCGCGTGCGCAGATCGACGAATTCGCCCAACCGGTCCATGTCCGCCGGCACCAGCAGGGTGGCGGATTTCATACCCGCGTCGTTCATCACGTCCATGGATTCCTGCAAGAAGTAGGTGTGTCCGCCTGTCTCGGCGGCCAGCAGCGCATCCACCGTCTCCAAATCGTCAGCCGAAATATCCTCATCCAGTCCCACCTGCATATCATATTTCTGGATTTCGTCATATTGGAGGGTGATGATGGCCTGGATGGAATCCCGGAGGCCAAAGCCGGTGAAGATTAGGGCGGTGCAGCCGGCGATGCCCACCACGGTCATGAGCAGCCGCTTCTTATATCGGAAAATATTCCGACAGGTCACCTTTTTGGAGAAATTCAAATGCTTCCAGATAAAGGGGATGTGCTCCAGAAATATGCGCTTGCCCTCCTTGGGCGCCCGGGGGCGCATAAGGGAGGCGGGAGCGCTGAACAGCTCGGTCTGGCAGACCAGAAAAGCGGGCAGCACCGAACAGATCATGGCCCCGGTCGCCGAGACAATGGAATACTGGGCATTGTAGGGCGTTACGGCGGCAGGCAGCCGGTAGAGAATACCGTAGGCGTCGCAGATGATCCAGGGGAAGAGCTTTTGCCCTACCAGCAGGCCTATGACCGTGCCAAGGACGGCGGCCAGCCCGGCGTAGAGCAGATACTTGGCCGCGATGGTCAGCCGGCCGTATCCCAGGGCCTTATAGAGACCGATCAGATTCCGGTCGTCCTCCACCATACGGGTCATGTTGGTAAGGCTGACAAGAGCGGCTACAAGGAAAAAGATCAAGGGAAAGACCAGGCCGATGGCGGCGATGCGATCGGTATCCTGGGCGTATCCGGCGAAGCCTTCGTTTTTTTGAAGGTCCAGGACAATCCACTGGGGCTCCTGCAACTCCTCCAGAGCTTTGCGGCCATCGGCTATTTCCGTCCTGGCGTCGGCCAGCTTTTCCTCGGCCTCCGGCGCCTCGCTGTCGTATTCCGCCTGGCCCTCCTCTAGTTCGGCCCGGGCGTCGGCCAATTCCCTTTCGGCCTTGTCCAGTTCGGTCTGGCCGGTCTGCCTGGCCTCTTCCAGCGCCTGTACGCCCTGCTCATAGGCCGTCTGGCCCGCTTCCCATTCCGCCTCTCCCTTTGTCAGGGCCTCCTGCCCGGCGTCGGTCTGGGCCTTGCCCGCTTCCCATTGGGCCAGGCCGGCGTTATAGGCCGACCAGCCCGCCTCCAATTCGGCCGCCTTCTGGGCATAAACCGGGCGCAGGGCGTCCAACTGGGCCTGCAGGGCCGCAGCCTGGCTGTCCCCCTCGGGCAACTGGGCCAGAGCCGCCTCCAGGCCGGCGATGCTTTCGGCCAGCGCGTCCACGCCCTGTTGCCCCTCGGTCAGCTGCGTCAGCGTGGCGTCCAGGGTCTGCTTGCTTTCCTCCAGTTCGGCCCTGGCCGTTTCCAGTTCACGGGCGCTTTGGTCCAGCTCAGACCTGGATTGATCCAGCAGCGTTTTGCTGTCGGCCAGCTCCTTCTCTCCATCGGCTATTTCCCGCTGGAATGTTTCCCGCTGCTCCTCCAGCTCCTGTTGGCCGTCTTCCAATTTCTGTCGGCCGTCGGCCAGCTCCTGTTCCGCATCCGCCAGTTCCCTTTCTCCGTCGGCCAGCTCCTCTTCCGCGTCGGCCAAGGTCTGCTCGGCCTCCGCCTTCATATCGGCTAGCCGAAGGGGCGCCCGCGTCTCGCCTGTGGCCTCCAGACCGTCGGTCAGCGCCTGGACGGCCTGGTCGTATGCATCGGTAAAGCGGGAAAGCCCGGCCGTTTCGGACCCGGTGATGAACACCTGGGTGTGCACCGACAGGCTGAAATTCTCCTCCGGCAGCAGAATAAAGCCGTCCAACGAACCGTCGCCCTTGGTGCTGGAACCCCGCTGCAGGGAAATATAGGAGGTGGAACGGACCGAGCCCACGATGGTATAGGTATACCGGGAGAGGCTGTCGGTCATATCGGGGTCGTCGGTTGTGTCCACCGTTAATGTATCGCCGATGGAAAAGCCGGTCTGCTCCATAAGCAGTTCATCCACTAGGCATTCGTCGGCCGCTTCCGGCAGCCTGCCTTCCATAATTACCGGCTGTTCCAGCATCGTGTTGTTCCGGGCCTTTTCCATGTCCATGGACCGGAAATGGATGAGCAACCGGTTGTCGCCGTTTTGTACAAAGCCGTCCACCGAATAAATGGGCTCCACCGTGCCGTCGACCGTCTCCCGGATGGCCTCCAGGTCGGCCTGGTCGAAGCCCGCGGTGGAGAGCAGCCGGATATCGGCCGCGCGGTAC
>DXVY01000289.1 GCA_019417145.1 Clostridiales bacterium | reverse complement strand
TCCTTCATCACGCTGCCCTGTTCGCCGCCGGCCATGGCGAAACTTTGGCAGAAACGGAGAAGGATCATGACCGAATTGGAGATGGAACGGCTGCTACTAAGCGTGCAGAAGCCGGGGCGGTACGCCGGCGGCGAACAGGGCAGCGTGATGAAGGATAAATCGGAAGTGGACGTGCGCTTTGCCTTCTGCTTTCCGGATACCTACGAGATCGGCATGTCCCACCTGGGGATGAAAATCCTGTATTCCCAGTTCAACAGTATGGAAGGGGTTTGGTGCGAGCGGGTTTTCGCCCCGTGGGTGGATATGGAGAAAAGGATGCGGGAAGAGAATATCCCCCTTTTCGCCCTGGAGAGCCGGGATCCGGTGGGAGAATTCGATATCATCGGCTTCACCCTCCAGTATGAGATGAGCTATACCAATGTGCTGAATATGTTGGATCTGGCCGGCCTGCCCGTCCGCGCGGCCGACCGGACCGCGCTGGCGCCCCTGGTGGTGGCCGGCGGTCCCTGCGTCTGCAACCCCGAGCCCCTGGCCGATTTTATCGATCTGTTTTTCCTGGGCGAGGGGGAGGAGGTAGACGCCGAGCTCATTTCCCTGTATAGGCAGTATAAGAAGGCGGGGAATACGGACAAGCAGTCCTTTCTGCGCCAGGCCGCCCAAATTCCGGGTGTCTATGTACCCTCTCTGTACGATGTAAGCTATAAGGCCGACGGGACCGTACAGGCCGTAACCCCCAGGGATGGAGCCCCCGCCGTGGTGCGCAAACGGATCATAGCCGACCTTGACAAGGTCCATTATCCCCATACCTTCGTGGTGCCCTATATCGAGATTGTACACGACCGGGCGGTGGCGGAAATCTATCGGGGCTGCTCCAGGGGCTGCCGATTCTGTCAGGCCGGCTTTATCTACCGGCCCATCCGGGAGAAATCCCCCGAAACGGTGGACCGCCAGGCCCACGATCTGTGTCGCTCCACCGGCTATGACGAGGTCTCCCTCTCCTCCCTGAGCACCAGCGATTACACCTATCTGGAGCCCCTGCTGGATAAAATGCTGGACTGGAGCGAACAGGAGCGGGTGGGGCTGTCCCTGCCCTCCCTGCGCATCGACAACTTTTCCGGGGAGCTGTTGGAGAAGGTCAAAAGGGTGCGCAAGTCGGGGCTTACCTTTGCGCCCGAGGCGGGCACCCAGCGGCTTCGGAATGTGATCAACAAGAACGTCACCGAGGATGAGATCATGCGGACCTGCCAAACGGCCTTTGCCGGCGGGTATACCAATGTGAAGCTGTATTTTATGATGGGTCTGCCCACCGAAACCATGGAGGATATTGAGGGCATCGCCGCTTTGGGCCAGCGCATTGTGGATCTGTATTATCAGACGCCCCAACGGCCCAAGGGGAGGGCGGTTAACGTATCCATCAGCGTGGCGGTTTTCGTGCCCAAGCCCTTTACGCCCTTCCAGTTCGAGCCACAGGACGACCGGGAAACGGTGGAGGCCAAGCAGAAGCATTTGATCCAGTCATTGACCACCCGGAAGATATCGGTCAGCTACCACGATTCCAAGATCAGCTTCCTAGAGGCCGTGCTGGCCAGGGGGGACCGGCGTGTGTGCGATGTGATTGAGGCCGCCTGGCGGGACGGCTGTACCTTTGACGGATGGGATGAACACTTCTTTTTTGATAAATGGATGGCCGCCTTTGAACGCTGCGGCGTGGATACAGGCTTTTATGCAAATCGCCGCCGGGCATATGACGAGGTGATGCCCTGGGATCATTTGGATTACGGAGTGGCAAAATCCTTCCTGGCAGGTCAGAACCGGCTGGCGCAGCAGGGAATCACCACCCCCAACTGTCGGGAAAAATGCGTGGGCTGCGGGGCGGCCGGCTTCAAGGAGGGACTGTGCAATGCGAACCGTTCGGGTGTTTTATAAAAAGCTGGGGCGGCTGAAATTCATCTCCCATCTGGATATGAACCGGTTTATGCTCCGGGCGCTGCGGCTGTCCGGTCTGCCGGTGTGGTATACCGAGGGCTTCAACCCCCATCCCTACGCCACCTTTGCCCTGCCCCTTTCCTTAGGATTTGAAAGCGAATACGAGGCCATGGATTTCCGCCTGACCGACGACGGCTGCACCAACGAGGAAGTGGAGGCGGCCCTGCGTTCCGTGCTGCCGGCCCAAC
>DXVY01000288.1 GCA_019417145.1 Clostridiales bacterium | reverse complement strand
TTATAATTTATATTGATTTTTATTAACCGATAAATTATAATATATACGTGTCAAATTGTCACAATAAAAGTGAGGCGTGTTGAATTGGTATCCGGAAATATCCAAAATAACACCGACACCTCCTTTATCATGTCCGGCGAACAGTTGGAGGGCGCCAGCGGCGGGCCTGTCCTAGACGCCAGGTATTACTGCATCGGCATTATTTCCAGAGGCGGCGACGGGCGCACCCAGGCGGTCAAATTTACAGATGGAATCTTGAACAACATGCTGTCCTGGTGACAAAGAAGGTGAAAAATATGCGTCCCACCTCTATACGCATCCTGGCGGGATTTCTTTTCTGTGCGTGCCTCTTAGCCTTCTCGGCCGCCTGCAGGGGCGGACAGGAAGACGACGGCTCCCTCTCGGGAGGGTGGACGGAAAAAACAGCCTGCATTCTAGCGGCCGATGAAACCAGGGCGGTCATATACCTGGAAGGTCCCGGGGAAGATGCCGGGAAAAACCCTGGGGAGGACGGGATCTGGCATATCTCGGTTTTGGACGCGGTGATCACCGACGCCGCCGGCCGCTCTTTGACGGTCGACGACCTTACCGCCGGGCAGATGATCCGTTTTTCCACAAACGGGGTAAACGATCTGCTCTATCCCCCCACCTATGAGACCGACGACCAAATCTGCCTGTTGGGAGAAGAAAACCCCGCGCTGCTGGCGGAGGGAACGGCGCTTCTGACCGCTTTAAACAGCAGCCGCCCCTGACGGAAAGGGGATGCGCCGCCGGACGCGGTTCCGGTTTCCGAGTCCGGCGGCCGGCGTATGTATCCAGTATACCACGCCCCGCGCCAAAGTCCAGACAGAAAAACCGCCCGAACTCCCACAGGAGCCGGGCGGCCGGATTTGCGCCGTGGCCTTATTTGTACTTATTTATAATAGAAGTACTTGTAGAACACGGGGTATTCGTCCAGCAGATGCTGGAGATTGGTGCGGTAGTTGGAGCCGGGGTCGTTGACCGTAAAGCGGGAGGCCGAGAGGGTATCGCCGCCGGTGTAGCCGGTGATCACCACCCAGTGCTGCTTTCCGGACGCGGTCTTGGCGCCGAAGAGCACCGGTTTGCCCGCCTTGAGCTGGCTGTAGATCCCCTCCAGATAGCCCGCGCTGCTCAGCACCGCCTGGTAATCGCTGGGCCAGTACAGGTCGCCGGAGGAGGTATAGTTGAGCTTTTTAGACATGGCGTCGGGATAGATGGTCTGCCCCGTCCGGTAGGATTCCATCATGGCGATGGCCGTGGTGGTACAGCCGATGCGGGCGATGGTCTTGCCGGAGTTGCCGATGAGCACGTTGGCCCAGCGGCTGTCGGTCTGCTTGAAGTTGGGAAGCTGCATGGACAAAGCGGGATATTTATAGCTGGCCTGGGACTTTTGCAGATACTGGCTGCTCACATAGCCGGTGCGCACGCCGTGGTAGAGCACCCGGCTCCAGCCGCCCGATTCGCTCAGGACCACGACCCCCTCCCCCTTGGGCAGGCGGTCTATAATGGAATAGGAGGTACCCGCGCCGCTGCGTACGTTCAGGTTGCCCGATTGGGTCCGTACCGTGGCGTATACGCCGCCGGTCTGGCGGATATAATCGGCGTGGGCGTAGCCGTACTTGTCCTCGTCGTACTCCACATACCACCAGGACCCGGAGCGGGAAACCAGGGTCACGTTGCCGCCCTTGGGCAGAGCCCCCAGGATGGTCGAGCCGGTGGACTTGCCGGCGCGCACATGCAGCCGACCGCTGGAGGTGGCCACCACGCCCGCGGATGCTCCCGGGGCGGCCGCCTGCGCATTATGTCCACCAAAGGCAAATATGCCGATGTGTACCGTCAAAGCCAACAGGATAGATACTACCTTTTTCATTCCTTCACCTCGATATGATTTTTCGCCCGCTTGTGTTTCTCCCGGGCACAAATAACAGTATATAGTGGATCGCACCCTTTGACAAGGGGCCAAATCCAGGCAAAAATCCAACCGTTCTTTCCATAATCCGTATGTCTGTTCCAATTATGTAATTTTTTATGTAAACTTCACTTCGCACCCATACCGCCGGACCGCTGTGTCCACCGCCGCCCTGGCGCCGGGGCGCGGAAAAATCCGCCGGCCGGTTAAGGGCGGCGCGGGGGACCTGCCTTGGCCGGACCAATAC
>DXVY01000287.1 GCA_019417145.1 Clostridiales bacterium | reverse complement strand
GGTCATCGGGCAGGACAGCATCCTGGTGGCCTTCGAGCCTCCCCGGGTGCGCCGCAGAAAGCGGCGGGGCGGCCTTTCAGGGCTCTTTTCCGCCGGTAGGGAGGCGCAGTACTAAGCGCGAATGTTGCATATGAGAAAAATAATCACAGTTTTGTTATAATTGGGTTTTATAGTTGCTATTTTCCAAAGTTTCCGTTATTATATGTGTATGATGAATAGAATTTCGCTCGTTTTCATATAGGTTTTGCCAGCATATGGGAAAACGGGGGAGAGATCGGCGGCGTCCGCACAGCGTGCAGAACGGGCCGGGGATTTGGCCGGCTGTCGGTCTTTTTTTGACGATATTAAAACGGAAGCAGGAAGGAAAGAAAAGTATGGACGATATTATGAAACAGGCTTTGAAAATTGTGGACGCGGTAATCACCAATATGGAAAGGGCCATCATCGGCAAACGCCGTTCCATCGAGCTTACGGTTCTTTCCCTGCTCAGCAAGGGGCACGTCTTGCTGGAGGATGTGCCCGGCGTGGGCAAGACCAGCCTGGTGTCGGCGCTGGCCCGATCGGTGGACGGTTCCTTCAACCGCATCCAGTTCACCCCCGACATCATGCCCTCGGACATCACAGGCTTTTCCATGTTCAACCGCAAGACCGGGGAATTTGAGTACCGGCCCGGGGCGGTCATGTGCCAGTTTTTGTTGGCCGACGAGATCAACCGTACCTCTGCCAAGACCCAGGCCAGCCTGTTGGAGGTCATGCAGGAGAACCAGGTGACGGTGGACGGCAGGACCTATCCCGTACCCCAGCCCTTTATGGTCATCGCCACCCAGAACCCCATTGAGTATCTGGGCACCTACCCGCTGCCTGAAGCCCAAATGGACCGCTTTTTCATGCGGATCTCTCTGGGATACCCTTCCAAGGACCAGGAGCAGAAGATGCTGGCGCTCCATGCGGCCGGCTCGCCCTTGGAAGCCTTGAAACCGGTAACCACCGGCCGGCAGATTCTGGAGATACAAAAGCTGGTCAGCCAGGTACATACCGATCAGCGCATCTTCGCCTATATCGTGGAGCTGGCCGAGGCCACCCGACGGCACAGCCAGATCGAGCTGGGCGTCAGTCCCAGGGCCTCCATCGCCCTGCACCGGGCGGCCCAGGCCCTGGCCTTCTGTAAGGGCAGGGGATACGTCCTGCCCGACGATGTGCAGGCTATTTTCGAGCCGGTGGTGGCCCATCGTCTACTGCTCAAGCGGGAGGCAAAGGTGAAGGGGCTGACGGCCGAGGCGGTGCTCCGGGAAATCCTATCCAAGCAGCCGGTGCCCGGCATGCCCGAGCAGCGTCCCGCGCATGAGGCGGCCTTGGCCGGGGAGGCATTGCATTAAATGGCGGTGAAGGAAAATGGGGGGACAGGGTCCAAGGCCCTTCCCGCTGTGCAAAAACCGAAAGGCATGTGGAAAAACCGGACGGCCTACGGCGTTTTTCTGGGCGTCACAGGAATTTTGTACCTCTGGCTGCGGACGACCGAGAGCCAGATCATGTTTTTTGCCCTGCTCTTTTTGCCCATCCTGTCCTACATAATCGCCTGGCTTGGCCGGCGTAAGTTGCAAATCACCCAGGACACCGACTGCGCGGCGGCGCCCAAGGGTACGCCGGCTTCCTTCTGGGTACGGCTGGAGAATAAGGGCCGGCTGCCCATACCTTATATCCGGCTGTGCTACCATACGGACCAGTCGGCGCTGCGCTATACCCCTGCGCCGACCCTGTGCGGCCTGTCCGTGGGGGAGAGCCGTAGGGTGGAGGCCCAGGTCAGCGCCAAGTACAGGGGGCGTTATTCCGTGGGAGCGGACGCCGTCTATGTGGAGGATTACCTGCGTATCTTCCGCCTGCGCTGTCCTCTGGCCCAGCGACCGGAGGTGGTCTTTTTGCCCGCGCTGGTGTCGGTCTCCCTGCCCGATGCGCTGCGCGGCGTCTCCGACAGCCGGGTGCCCGTGCCCGGGGCGGTGGAGGACTATTCCTCTGTGGCCGAAATACTGCCTTACGATCCGTCCAGGGAATTCCGCAAGATTCACTGGAAGCTTACCGCCCGCATGGACGAGCTTATGGTGCGGCAGTTTGAGACCGAGGAGACGGCCCGGGCCACCCTGCTTCTGGATCTCTCGCCTTTGGGAGAAGGGGAGAAGGGGGCGGCTCTGGAG
>DXVY01000286.1 GCA_019417145.1 Clostridiales bacterium | reverse complement strand
GGATACCACCACCAGCCTAACCGACCAGGCGGCGGTGGAGAGGTAAAAAGGGGGCAAACGCGTTGGCGCCTGCCGCCTTTTTTGTATCGCAAAGAAAGGGGAGGGCGGAAAATAACCCTCTGCGGCCGCCCGGCGGCCTTTTTATCCCTTTGCGCCGTGGATAGGAGGAAATAGCGCAATTTTTGGCACATATTCAGCAGATTATATGATTTCTTTTCCCGGAATATATGTTATATTATTAAATATAAAAGCAGCCGGCATGGCGGCAGACGGGTCGGGCTGTGCGGCCGCGGGAAAGGAGAGCGAGCATATGACCAAAAAACCAAGGGCGATTTGCAGAGCGTTTATAAGCGCGACCCTGGGGGTGTCCCTGCTCCTGGGGTGCTGCGGGGCGTACCCCGCGGGCGCGGCGGCCCGTACGGCCGAAACGGCGGCCGGGGAGCAGGACCTTACCCAGTACATCGACATGGCCATCGGCGCCGTGTCCGACAACGGCAGCAATACGGTATACGGCCCCCAGCGGCCCAACGCGTCGGTCAATCCGTCCCCCGACACCAATCCCCAAAACGGCTGCACCGGCTATAAGGCCGACGGCCAGATCCGCGGCTTCTCCCAGATCCATGTGAGCGGCACCGGCGTGGGCAAATACGGCCAATTCCTGATCTCTCCCCAGGTGGGGCTGTCCACCCGGCTGGACGGGCATGATTCGGGCAAGGCGGACGAGACCTCCACCTGCGCGGAATACAGCGTCAACCTCACTCGGTACGATATCGACGTGGCCTTTACCCCGGCCGAGCATTCCACCATCTACAAATTCACCTATCCGGCCGCCGATCAGGCCAGCCTGCTGATCGACCTGGCCCACAACATCACCGACGTCAACGCCACCGACGTGCAGTGCCAGATCCAAACGCGGGCAGGCCAGACCATCATCACCGGCCAGGGCTACTATCCCGGCGGACAGGGCCCCGGCTTCCATCCCGGCGGCTGGGGCGAGGGCCACAGCCTGTATTTCTACGCGGTGGTGGACCGGGCGGCCGACGTGACCGGCGTTTACGACGCCGCGGGCGCGCAGCCCGGCGCGGAGTCCCTGGGACCGGTAAACGTATCCGACCGACTGGCCGGTATGGGCGCCTATATGTCCTTTGACACCGAGGCCGACGACCAGGTCTTGCTCAAGATAGGCGTTTCCTTTAAAAGCGTGGACCAGGCCAGGAAATGGCTGGAGGCCGAGATCCCGGACTGGGACTATGACGCGGTCAAGGAGGAGACCCTGCGCCAGTGGAACGAGGAGTTGCAAAAGATAGTCATCGGCGGGGACGTCCCCGAGGCCGAAAAGCGCCTGTTCTACACCGCCATGTACCATTCCCACGTCATGCCCCGGGACCGCACGGGAGATTTTGAAGCCTACGGCGACGCCGACATGATCGACGACCACTTTGCCCTGTGGGATACCTGGCGCACCCTCTATCCCCTTTATTCCATCACCAACCCCGACCTGGTGGCCAAGACGGTCAACAGCTTTATCGCCCGGGCCGGGGTTAACGGCAGCGTCCGGGATTCCTTTGTGGCCGGAAAGGATATGCCGGCCCAGCAGGGGGGCGACAATATCGACAACGTCATCGCCGATGCCTATGTCAAGGGCATCGAGGGCATCGACTGGGACGGGGCCTATGCGGTGCTGAAGCAGAGCGCCGACCAGCACCGGCTGGACTGGCAGGGCTGGGACCAGACCCAGCCCGGAGACTCCCATTATAAGGACCTGGGCTGGATCCCGGGGGACGACCGGTCCATCGGCGTATCCACCTGCTCCTACCTGTTGGAATACGCCTACAACGACTACTGCGCCGCCCAGGTGGCCAAGGGCATGGGCGATGAGGAGAGCTATGAGAAGTGGCTGGCCCGCAGCGGGAACTGGCAGAATATCTGGAATCCGGGCGTTGAAAACAACGGCTACACCGGTTTTATCTGGCCCCGGTCGGCCGACGGCGAATGGATCACCGATTCCAGCATGCGGGACCCCACCTCCTGGCAGGGGTCCTGGTCGGCCTATTTCTACGAGGGAAGCTCCTGGAACTACTCCTTCTTTGTCCCCCACGACGTGCCTGCCCTCATTGAGAAAATGGGCGGGGAGGATACCTTCTGCGAACGCCTGACCCTGGGCCTGGAGCGGGGCTGGGTGGATTTCAGC
>DXVY01000285.1 GCA_019417145.1 Clostridiales bacterium | reverse complement strand
TTTTTCCCCCTGCCCGCATATTCTGTGATAGGCGGCGTCCGCCGCACCCAATGGGGCCGAACGCCGCCTATCACAGAATATGCGGGCAGGGGGGGAAAAATTATGTCAGGCCCGCCTGCGTTTTTTCCGATTGCTCTTGTAGAAAACCCTTTCGTATATGGAAAGCTCCCGGTAGCCCAGCGCATAGCCAAACGCCGGGACGATGGGCATGACCAACGTCGTACAGGCCGACAGGATCACCGAGCTCCAGCTCATTTCGGCCAGGGACAGCGTGCCGGCCAGCAGGGAATAATTGAGGGGGAAAAAGATGCAGTTGATCAGACGGTAGGGATAGAGGTACTCTCCCGTAAAAAGCCCGGCCCTGGCCAGAATCAGCAGCACGGCCGCGGCAAAGAAGGGGATGCAGGCGATCAGCCCCGCCTTCAGGCCCTTCCATTGATCCTCTTTTACACGGCCAAAAAGATGCTTATTTCGGTCGCTGTTGCCCGCCTGCCAGGCCAATCCGTAGGGCAGGGAGAACAGGACGCAGAAATTTAGAAACTGGCAGACAATCCGCCCCAGCACGCTGTTGATGAGCAGAAGCACCGACAGGGAAAGCATCAAACAGATGAGGGCCGTGGCCACGTAGCGAAAAAAGAGGAAGAAGGTGAACCGTACCATTCCGTATTTATTGGGACTCTCGTCCTTGTACATGACGTTTCTGGCAGCCATAGCTTCTGTTTTCTCCTTTCATCACGCCGGCCGTGCCGGCTTCCAGACGTACCCGGGCAGAGCGGTGACGGACAGTTTTCCGCTCGGTAGCTTTACCGAATCCGTCCGGCCTATCTTCAGTGGGCCGTGCCGGCTTCCAGACGTACCCCCACAGAAGGGTGCCCGCCGCCTCTTCCAGGTATGGGCGCCAGGCCCCAAGGCCGCCGGGACCGATCAGCAGCCCGCGTCCGGGTCCGCGCACTGCGACAGGAACCACCCGCCGCCTCTCCCAGGTATGGACACCGGGCCCCAAGGCCGCCGGAACCGCTCAGCAGCCCGCGTCCGGGTCCGCGCACTGCGACAGGAACCACCCGCCGCCTCTCCCAGGTATGGGCGCCGGGCCCCAAGACCGCCGGGACCGCTCAGCAGCCCGCGTCCGGGTCCGCGCACTGCGCGGCTTTGATCATGATGGCGCATTCCAGCCGCTTTTTCTCCAGCTCGCAGGAAAGGGTATGGGGCGAGCGGATATTGCCGGCATACTGCAAATTGTTGGCGTTGCAGCCGCCGCTGCAATAAAACCGGGCCCAGCACTCCCGGCATTTTTCCTTGCTGTAGACATTGGCCGTGGCAAAGTCGGCCTTCATCACCTCATCAATGGGCTGGCCGTGAAGCGACCCCAGCTTCCAGCCGTCCATGCCCACAAACTGGTGGCAGGGATAAATATCCCCCTCCGGCGTGACGGCCACATACTCGTTGCCGCAACCGCAGCCCCGCAGCCGCTTTATCGCGCAGGGGCCCTGGTCCAGATCCAGCATAAAGTGGAAGAAATTGATCTTGCTCCCCTTCCGCTTCAGTTCAATAATGGTTTGGGCCAGACGCTCGTATTCCGCGAATACGGCCGGGATGTCCTCCTCGGTCAGAGCGTAGGGCAGATGGGGATCGGATACCACCGGCTCAATGGATATCTGGTCAAACCCCAGTTCGTATAGATGGAGCACATCTTTGGTAAAATCCGGGTTCAGACGGGTAAATGTGCCGCGGACGTAATAGTCCTTGTCCCCCCGCCTCTCCACCAGCCGCTGGTACTTGGGCACAATAACGTCGTAGCTCCCCTTGCCGCCCGGCGTCACCCGCAACTGGTCGTTGATCTCCTTTCGGCCGTCGATGGACAACACCACATTGGACATTTCCCGGTTGATAAAATCGATCTTGTCGTCATCCAGCAAAAGGCCGTTGGTGGTGATGGTGAAACGGAAGTTTTTCCCGTATTCCTTTTCCCTGGACCGGGCGTAGCGCACCGTCTCCTTGACCACGTCAAAATTCATCAGCGGCTCGCCGCCGAAAAAGTCCAACTCCAGATTCCGGCGGGTTCCGGAGTTTTCCAGCAGAAAATCAATGGCGGCCTTGGCCGTTTCCAGGGGCATGAGCTTGCGGCCCTGGCCGAAGTCTCCCTTGGCGGCAAAGCAATACTCGCATCGGAGGTTACAGTCATGGGCCTGTCTCTTATAC
>DXVY01000284.1 GCA_019417145.1 Clostridiales bacterium | reverse complement strand
AGATCTCGTCGCCCTCCCGCAGCTGATTCAGCATCAAGGTCGTCTTGCCCACCAGTTGAAAAATGATGGTGATCCAGCCGGCCTCCCGGTCATAATCCGCAATGGTCAGCGGAATCCGTTCCCCATGCTCGCTTACCCGTAGGATGATAAACTGCCCTGCCATAGCCTTTCGCGCGATAAAGGGCGCCTGGACCCGCATAAGGGTCATAGAGTCGTTGAGGGCCCTTTTTTCTAATATCTTATACAATTCCCACCACACCTTTTGTCAGCGGATTGTCCGGCCGGCTTCCATGCGACGGCCCATTTCCATAAGATAAATTATACCGAACGCCAATTAAAAATACAACAACAAAATTCCTTTGCTGTCCCGGCATCCGCCGGCAGGCCTGCGCGTCCCCCATTTATAAAGCCAATGAGGCTTTCAATCTCCTATGCCTCCCTGTCGTCGGTGGCTTCCGGGTGGAAATACCGGAAAACGGCCTTAGCGGCGGGACGGCTCATTCCGTCAATACCCTGGAGCTCCTCCTCGTCGGCCGCGCGGATAGCCTTCAGGGTCTTAAAATGGCGGAAGAGCAGCTTAGCCCGGGCCGGACCGATTCCCGGAATCTCGGTCAGGGCGGTGGCAAGGCCTTTTTTCACGCTCCGCTGCCGGTGAAAGCCGATGGCAAAGCGGTGCACTTCCTCCTGGATGGTGGCGATCAGGGTATAGGCGCGACGGTTGGATTTGATGGCGATATCCCCGCCGCCGGCGGCAATAGCCCTGGTCCGGTGCTTGCCGTCCTTGACCATGCCGAACACCGGCGTATGGATTCCCAGACGCTGTAGCACAGGAAGAACGGCGTGCACCTGTCCCTGCCCGCCGTCCAGCAGGATCAGGTCGGGCAGACGGGCAAAGCCATCGCTCTCCCCTGCGTCCGATCGAGTCTTGTATTCGGTAAAGCGGCGCTCCAGCACTTCGGCCATGGAGCGGTAATCATCCTGTCCCGTAAAGCCCTTGATTGCAAATTTCCGATAGGCCGACTTCAGCGGGCGTCCGTCGGCAAAGACCACCATACCGGCTACGTTCTCGCTGCCGGCCGTGTGGGAGATATCAAAAGCCTCAATATACTGGGGCGGGCGGGAAAGCCCCAGCAGCCGAGCCAGTTCATCCAGGGCGGCCGTTTCCCGCCCCGTGCGTCCGGAATGCTGCGCCAGGTACTCGGCCGCGTTGGAACGGCACATCTGCACTAGATCATATTGCTCGCCCTTCTGGGGAATCACGATCTGTACCTTTCGGCCGGATCGTTCCGACAGCCAACGCGTGAGCAGATCCCTGTCCTCCCATTCCCCATCCAGGGCGATACGGGGCGGTATATCCCGCTGCATGGAATAATACCGCTGTATGAATTCCGACCTGGCCGAGGCGGCGTCGGCAATCTGGTCCAGCAGGAACTGTTCCCGGTCGGCCAGACGACCATTTTCAAAGACAAACACCTCGAAACAGGCCGCCTTGGGGCCCTGGGCCAGGGCGATAACGTCCTGGCGCTTGTAGGTGGAGGTAACCACCTTTTGTTTCTGCTGCATTCGCTCAATGGCTCGGAGTCGATCCCGCAGACGGGCGGCCCGTTCAAATTCCAACTTTTCGGCTGCCTCCTCCATCCGGCGACGCAGGTCGTCCAGGGAAAAGGCGCGTCCCCCTTTTATAAAATCCACGGCTTCCCGGACGGTCTCCCTATATTCATTTTGGTCTATTTTTCCCGAGCAGGGGGCGCAGCAGGCGCCGATAAAATAGTTGAGACAGGGCCTCCCCTTTCCGATATCCCTCGGAAAGACCCTGCCGCACTCCGGCTGGGGAAGCTTAAAAATCTTCAGGGCTTCGTCCACCGTTTCGGTCACGGCCCAACTGGAATTGTAGGGGCCTATATACTCTGCGTCATCCTTATCAAGTCCCTTTACCGCCCGTATGGTAGGCCAGTCCTCATGGGTGATTTTGACATAGTGATACCCCTTGCCGTCCTTTAGCAGAATATTGTACTTGGGATTATGCTGTTTTATAAGGGAGCATTCCAGAATAAGCGCCTCAAACTCGCTATCACAAAGAATATACTCGAAATCCTCCACATGCGCCACCATCTGCCGCACCTTCTCCGGGTGATTCTTCTGGCTGCCAAAATACTGGCTGACCCGGTTTTTCAGCGCCTTGGCCTTTCCAATATAGATGATGGTCTTTTTCTTATCTCTGTCT
>DXVY01000283.1 GCA_019417145.1 Clostridiales bacterium | reverse complement strand
CTGCTGTCCGGGCTGCTCCAATCCGGCGGCCCGCCGGCGGCCCCGTCACCCCCTTCCCCACCGGCTCCCGGGCCGGCGGAGGGGCTGCTCTCGGCCATATCCCCCAAGGAGCTGAACGCCATCATGCGGATCGGCAGCGCTTTAAAATCCAGGCAGCCCGACGACCGCTCCCAGCTCCTTCTGGCCCTGCGTCCCCATCTCAGCCCGGCCAGACAAGAACGGGTGGATCAGGCGGTAAAGCTCCTGCGCATTTTGGATATCATACCTCTGCTCAAGGATTCCGGGCTGGACCTATTCGGAAGCCTTTTATAGTAAAGGAGGAGGTCAAATGGCGGACTACGACCGCGCCGAACTAGAACGACTGCAGCGGGAGGCCACGGCGAGAATGCGGGAAATGCAGGCCCGGGCGCAGCCGGCAGGCCAGCCGCATTCCCCTGCCCGACGGCAGCAGGCAGCGGGGCATCGGTCGGAGTCGCCGACGGATACCATTCCCATGCCCAGCTTCGTGCGGATTCCCGACGAGCGGGCGGACCGGCCGACCGAAAAGGGGCATTCTCCCCCGCCGACGGGAACCGGATCGGCCGGAAAACAGGCGGCCCCCGTCGACGGTCGCCGACCGGGAGGCCATAAAGGCGGCCGTGAGGGAGAGCGGCCCAAAACCTATGTCCGTAAAAAGCAGACGGGGCTGGACCTGATGCAGATGCTGAACTTTAAAAACATCAATCTGGACAGTGACCGCACCCTGATTCTCCTCATTCTTCTGCTTCTGTCGGGCGAGGAAAAGGATCAATATCTCACCATGGCGCTGCTATATCTTTTGCTGTAAATCCAGCTTCATCTCTATTACCTGACCGAAAACGGCCCCACCGCTGACTGCGGCAGGGCCATTTGCTTGTTTACGTATGTCCGGAACGCATCAGGCGCCCCGGGCCAATATTTTACAAATTTCCATCACGTCCGCGATGGTTATCTCATGGTCCCCGTCCAGATCGCCCACATAGATTTCTAAGTTCCCGGGATCCGTGCCGGCCGATTCCCGGGCCATGACCTTGCAGGCCTCCATAACGTCGGCGATGGTGACCTCTCCGTCCCCGTCCAGGTCCCCGGACAGGAAGACCCGAATTTCGGCAGTGGCCTTCAGCGATGTGTCCGCAACCGTCCCTTCTATGGTGAAGACGCCGGGCGCGGCGTACCGGTCGGCGGGGATTTCCTCCCATACCACCGGCACCTGGGCTTTTGTCCCGTCGGAATAGGTGGCCTCTATGGTCTCGGGCAGGGCGGGGGCCCGACCGGTGAGGGTCAGGACGGCCGCCGGGGCCAGTTCGGTGATTTCCGCCTGGATGGGCGGGGCCGCGGTCACGGTGACGGTGGCCGTCACTTGGATTTCGGTGCCTGCAACCACGCCCTTTACGGTAAAGGTGCCCGGCTCGGCATAGAGGGATTCGTCCACGTCCTCCCAAATCACGCCGGCCTCGCCGGTCGTGCCGTCGGTAAAGGTCACCGATACGCTGGCGGGAAGCTGGGGCGCCGTCCCCGCCGTGGTGCGCACTTCTACCGACTGGGCGGAAGTAACCTGGTTGATAACCGTGACTGCCGCCCGGGCGGGGATATCCAGCCCGTCCACGGCGCCGGTGACGGTAAAGACGCCGGCGGCGGCGTACTTTTCAGGGTCGATGTCTTCCCAGGCCACCGCCCGGGGTTCGGTTTCGCAGGTGTTGTACCGGGCCAGGACCTGCTGGGGCAGCACCGGCGCGGCGCCCACAGTGGTGGTGATCGATACGGTCTCTACCTGGGTGATGGCCGGGGTAATAGCCGAATCGGCCTGCTCTGCGTGGAAGTCATCCAGGTAGAAAGCGCCGTTCCGGCCGGACAGGGAGAAGAGAATATAATCCAGCGGGTTCTCCCCCGGATCGTAGGCGCCCTGGTACAGCAGGCATCCCCCGTCGGCGTAGACGGCATAGCCTCCCGCCAGATGGTCCAACAGGATTTCCATGTCGTACCACTGGTTATCCAGATATTCTCCCTGCTTTTCCCCACCGCAGAGGATGTCGTTCTGGTCGAAAGCCAGGGTGATGCAGGCTTTCTCCCCGCTCATAACCTGCAACTGGAAGGTGCCGCCGTGTGGAGCCGACTTGAGCTTAAAGGTAATCTTCAAAAGTCCGTTGTAGCCCGCGGGGTTCTCAGCCGGCAAATCCTGACCGGATAGGGTAGCCTGTACTTGGGTATCCGCCACGTCGCTTGTAAAAAGCACTACACGCTGGTCGCTCTGCTCCGGGT
>DXVY01000282.1 GCA_019417145.1 Clostridiales bacterium | reverse complement strand
TGATTATACTGGACGCGGGGCACGGCGGCTTTGACGGCGGGGCGGTGGCGGCCGACGGTACGTTGGAAAAGGATCTGAACCTGGCCATCGCCAAGGAGCTGCGGGAGATGCTGCTCCCCATGGGCTTTCAGGTGATTATGACGCGGGAAGAGGACACGGGCACCGAAGACCCGGACGCCTCTACCATTCGGCAGAAGAAAAATTCCGACCTGCACAACCGGCTGGAGCTGACCAAAAAGTATGATAACGCCATCTTGCTCAGCATCCACATGAACAAATTTGAGCAATCCCAGTACAGCGGTACCCAGGTTTTTTATGGCCCGGTCAACCAGGCTTCAAAGTCTCTGGCCGAGGCGATACAGGGGACGGTAAAGGAACAGCTGCAAACCGATAATACCCGGGAAGTGAAGAAGGGCACCAAGGACGCCTACCTGCTCTATAACGCCTCCATTCCGGCGGTTATTGTGGAATGCGGTTTTCTCAGCAACGGACCGGAGCTCGCCCGGCTCAAGGACCAAACCTATCAGAAGCAAATGGCCTTTTCCATCCTCAGCGGCCTGCTGGAGCATCTGGACGCCGAGGACTGGGAAGAAGGCGGCTGAAAATAAGCCGGCTGGAAGGGTCTGGAGGCCGGGCCGGAGATACCATTCGGCGGCCCGTTTTGCCCCGGCCCTGTAAGCGACGGCATCGCAGCGGGGCGCAGATTCGAGGAAAGGGACGTGAAAAGTATGGCAAAGGCGGCAAAGACGGTATATATCTGCTCTGCCTGCGGGTACGAGAACCCCAGATGGAGCGGGAAATGCCCCTCCTGTGGCGAATGGAATACCATGAACGAGGAGCTGGCGGCAGCCCCGGCCGCTGCGACGGCCCCCATTGCCCGAAATCCTGTTGTGGCGGCCTCCCTGGCGGAAATCGATATCGTGGACGAGCATCGGTATCACACCGGAATCGGCGAATTGGACCGGGTGCTGGGCGGGGGGATCGTCAAGGGATCGGTGGTGCTTCTGAGCGGCGATCCGGGCATAGGCAAATCCACCATTCTGTTGCAAATCTGCGGCAGGCTGGATCCTGCCTACCGGCTGCTGTACGTGTCGGGGGAGGAGTCGGCCCGGCAGCTCAAGCTACGGGCCCAGCGGCTGCGGGTAGACAACCCCTCCCTGAGCATCATGGCCGAGACCGATGTGCAGGCCATTGCCGAATATGTGCGTCAGACAAGGCCCGACCTGGTGATGATCGATTCCATCCAGACCATGCAGTTGACCGAGCTGAACTCCTCTCCGGGCAGCGTCAGCCAGGTCAGGGAGTGCGCCAACCTGCTCATGCGCACCGGCAAGGCGCTGGATATCCCCATTATCATCGTGGGCCATGTGAATAAGGACGGGGCCATCGCCGGTCCCAAGGTCATGGAGCATATTGTGGACGCGGTGCTCTATTTTGAGGGCGACCGCAACCATTCCTACCGCATCCTGCGCGCCATGAAAAACCGCTACGGTTCCACCAATGAAATCGGCGTTTTCGAGATGCTGGACACCGGCCTGTGGGAGGTGGAAAATCCGTCGGCGGCCATGCTGTCCGGCCGGATGACCGACGTGTCCGGCACCTGTGTGGCCTGCGTGCTGGAGGGCAGCCGCCCCATTTTGGCTGAGGTCCAGGGCCTGGTGACCGCTTCAGGCTTTGGCAATCCCCGCCGAATGGCTACCGGCTTTGACCTGAATCGTATGAACCTGCTGCTGGCCGTGCTGGAGAAACGGTCGGGCTACTTCTTTGCCAATCTGGACGCCTACCTGAACGTGGTGGGCGGCCTGCGTCTGGACGAGCCGGCCGCCGATTTGCCCGTCGCCCTTTCCCTGGTATCCGGATTGAAGGACAAGCCCATACCGGAAAATGTGGCGGCCTTTGGCGAGGTAGGCCTTTCGGGGGAGCTGCGCACAGTGAGCCGCGCCGCCGCCCGGGTGGTGGAGGCCGCACGGTTGGGCTTTACCCGCTGTATCCTGCCCGCCGCCTGCGTCAGGCAGATGGAGCGCACCGCCGACGGCGTGGAACTGATAGGGGTGCGCAGCGTCCGGGAGGCGGCCGCCGCCGTTTTTGGAAAATAGAACCCGATTTTTTATTTGCCCGTCGGCCTGTATAAGGCCGGTCGGGCTTTTTTCTTTTTTATAAAACTTCCCGTTCTGCTTTGCATCCCTCCCTTTCCATACCCAGTATAGCATCTACTCCCTAAAAAAACCGGTCAAATCGGTTAAATCGGTTACAATATTTTTTTGGGGGGATATAGGGGGGACTTCTTATCATTTTTTATTATTTCTTATTAT
>DXVY01000281.1 GCA_019417145.1 Clostridiales bacterium | reverse complement strand
GTGCGGGACCGATCCGGCCGGCAGACAAAAACAGCCGTGCGCATTTTCTGCGCCCGGCTGTTTTGATTAGAGTTTGTAAGCGCTTTACATCCGCCCTGCCGGGGCAACCGGAATGGAAGCCGTTTTCTATCCCGGCTCATTCTAGCCGGGTTGGCTACCCTGCCGGGGGACGGATCATTCTGCTCCGAGGCGACCCTCTCACGCGGGGCGGCCTGCCTTAGCCGGGCCGGTCCTCCCGCCGGAGAAACGGCTCATCTAGCTGGATTGGCTACCCTGCCGGGGGACGGATCATTCTACTCCGAGGCGACCGTCTCACGCGGGGCGGCCTGCCTTAGCCGGACTGATCCTCCCGCCGGAGAAACGGCTCATCCTAACCGGGTTGGTAACCTGTCCGGGGACGGATCATCTAGCCGGGGACGCGCCGATCCTTTTAGAACGCGACTTAGAAAGCGGGACTTAAAACACGACGCCTTCCACTTTTGGGGCCAAAATCCACCGCAGCCGCCCGCACAGACAGACTCTTCTTCCGGTTCTTCTTATTCGTACTGCACCACGTCCAGCCACTTCATAAGCATCTCGGTTTCCTCCGGGCGATGCTCGGTCAGCCGGGCGGCGGCCACGATGGGCAGCCACTCCTGCACATACCGCTTGGAGGTATGGGTCTTTTCGCAGAACAGGTCCATATACTTCTCAGCCCACTCGGGAGACTTGAGGCAGAGCAGCAGATAGGTGCGGGCCACATCGGCCGAGGCGTTGCCCTGGCGGGCGGCTACCCAGTCGACGATGAAGGTGCCCTTTTCGTTGATGATGACGTTGGAGGGGCAGAAATTCCCATGGCACAGCTTGGTATGCTTGGGCATGCTCTCCAGACGGGTCAGCAGCTCATAGCGGGTTACGTCGCTGATATTGTCCAGGCTATTGATCTGCCGGGCCATCTTGTCCTTGAGCTTGCTGAGCTTAGGCGTGTGCTTCTCATGAATTTTCAGATGGATATCCACCAGGTCGTTGAGGTACTTATCGATGTTGCCGGGGTCCTTATCCATCAGCTCCTCCATGGTATGGCCGGGGATCAGGTCCATAGCGATGGCCCAGCGGCCGTCGATGACCGACACCTCCCGGATGACCGGCACCGGCAGGCCGGTGGCCTCCACGCGGGCATGGGTCAGGGCCTCGTACAGGGCCTGGGTCTTGCGGCACTGGGGCTTGAACAGCTTGACGGCGCAATCGCCGTACTTATAAATATCCACCATTTCGCTGGACGCAATTTTTTCCTTCAGATCTTTCATTTGCATATGGGTTATCTCCTTTCAGATGGCCGGGCGCAGCCCCGCCCTACTATGACCATTCCACCGGCCGTGATCTACCGCCGGCTGATGGAAATTTTCGCTGTTTACATTATACAGCATATTTATGAAATGTAAATAGCTTAACCTACATTTCTTCTCAGATTTTTGTGCTTTTCACAATTGGAACCAATAAAAACATCCTATATTTCCTAAAATTTACTTGGGGCGCACAGGCAAAGGGCGCCGACCACGCGCCCGCTCCCAGGTCCCAAGCAGCAAATCGCGGCCTTCCTGCGTATAGAATTCCCCTGCGGCCCATACATATAATACATAGGAACTTGTCCCATGGCCCGCGCCGCCATATTTCCGTACGATTTATTTACAGGTCGTTCACATCTCTGCACCAAAGGGGTAAAAACACTTCTGTATGATAAGACCATCGAAAGAACGGAGGCGGCAAAGCCCCTCCCTTTAGAGTTAGAAAGGAAGTATTCGCTATGTATGATGATAAAAACCGCAATCTGGAAGGATTTGACTCGGCTGTCCCCATGCAGGATGGGCAGCAGACGCCGGCCGCCGATACGCACGGCGGGGAGCAGGACGCTTTCCGGGGCCACACCGCCGACGACCGCCAGACGACCCAGGCGGACGGGCGGGCCGATGACCGGGCGGATGGGGACGTCCAGCCCCAGGGCTACACCGTAACGCCCGCCGGCGGCTATTACAACCACGACAGCCACGCCTCCGACGCAAAGGCTACCCCCGACGCCGACCAGCCGGCCGCCGCGCCCGCCTCCACAGAATATCACTACAGCGCCGCCAAGGGAGACATTCCCTTTGCCGGCAGCGAGGAGGGCGACCAAAAGGCACAGGAAGGTTCCTACAGCGGGTCCTATTCCCAGTCCGGCGCGGACGGCTGGCAGCAGCGGCAGAGCGCGGATTACGACGCATCGGGCCGGCCGGCCGGTAACAGCTACACGCCGCCCCAATACGGCTTTATGCCCAGCGGCAACTACGGTTACCAGAACGGATATAC
>DXVY01000280.1 GCA_019417145.1 Clostridiales bacterium | reverse complement strand
AACGCTATCCGGGAGCTGGAAAGCGCTGTGAGCGGCCTGGAAGATCTGCCCATTGCTATTGAGCCCGGCGACCTGGATAAGGATGGGGAGGTAACCATTGCCGACGTGATGGAGGCCTGCAAGGTCATGGCCAGAGAATCGGCGGGGACCGATCCCACGGATGACGAGATCGCCCGGGGCGACCTGGACGACGACGGGGAAATTACCATCGCCGACGTGATGGAAATCTGTAAGATCCTGGCTCGGCAGAGCTGATTATTCTGCAATGAAAAAGCGTCCGTTCCCAAGTTGTATGGGGACGGGCGCTTTTGCGAGGACCTGTGCGAAACGCGGCCTTTGGGGTGACCGCGGCGGCGTTGGTCCCGAGCCCCCGTCTGATCGGCCGTTTGGGTTGCATCCGGCCTTTTTATTTAGTATAATAACAAAGGATGCCCGGCGACGGGGATCATGGGAATCTGTATTACAATGGAGGAGAGAAGGCATATGAAAAAGTTAGTAAGGTTGGTGGTCGCGGGACTGGCCTGTGCGGTGTTGTTGGCCGGCTGTAGCGGCCAGGGAAAGGCGACAGATCCGGAAGAGGTTGTGGCGGAGGTGTTTGAAGCGGTAAAGACGGTGGACGCCAAGACCTATCAAGCCTATGTGATCGACGACGCCGGCCTCTTTGCGGACAGCGATTCCTGGGGCGAAGGTGAAAAACAACTGGTAGATATTATGTTCCACAACATGACCTATCAGATTCAAAGCGTTGAAACCGAGGACGAGACGGCGATGGTCACGGCGGATATCACCAATTCCGATTTGAGCGATATTGTTATGACCGCTGTGGGCGGTATGGTCAACTCGGCCATGTCGGGTGACAGCCTGGATGAAGAGGCCTACGCCGCGCAGATGATGGAGGCCATGCGGGAGGCGTCCTACAGCGAGGATGTGGAGCTTTCCACCAATACGGCCCAAATTGAGCTGGTAAAAACCGATGGAAACTGGAAGCTGAAAATGACCAACGACCTGCTCAACGTTATGGGCGGGGGCAACCTGGAGGATGTAACCCGTATCATGGAGTAAAACGCGTAAAAGGGCGTAGCATCCGGTGGAAGGCATGAATAACCAATAGAGGCGGCAAAAAAGGCCGGGATTATTTTTTACAAATAATCCCGGCCTTTGCCGTGGGGAAACAACCCTGTTTCCCTTGCTTTTTTACCGGCCTCCGGCCGCCCACCCCTTGATAAACCGATAAACCGGGGGCGCGTAGCCATCGCCTATACGCAAAACCGACCGTCAAGGACGGCCATGCATTCTTTCACAATTGCCCGCCGCCCCTTTGTCACAAAAGGAGAGGGGCAATCGGGAGAGGGACAAACGCCGAATGTCAGTCGCTCCGGCCCCATTTGCAGCCGTCGGCCAGGGCCCGTAATACAGCGGCGGGGGAGGACGCGGTTGCCTCAATCCAGGCCGCGGGAGCGGTCATCTGCTCCAGATAATGGGCGTCCGAGCTCAAAAGCAGAGGCAGCCCGCTTAAAAGGGGATACTGTCTGCAAAGGGCCTCTATGTCGCCGGCCGCCGATATCTCCGCCGCCCGGAAACCGTATTCCGGCGGAAAGTCGCCCAAATTGGAAAGGATGCTGTAGGCGCTTTTGTCGATGTGCGCGGGAAAGCAAAATCCCTGGTAGCCGGCCGTCAGGGAAACGACCTGGGCGATACTGATATCGGTGGCGTTGATCAGTAGCTTTTGAAGGGATCCCACCACCCGGTCGCCCGCGTCCATAATATCCTGGCGTCCAAAAATATCCGGCCGGTTCTCAATATCCGGCAGCCGGGCATAAACGTATTCTCCAAAGGCCAGCGCCTGCTCCAGGCCGGGGAAGAGACAGACCACATGCGCCTCCTCCGAGGTGGTAAGCTCCATACCGGGGATCACGGCGATGCCCGCCTGGCGGCCCGCTTCCATGGCGGCCGGACAGTTCAGGCAGGTGTTGTGATCGGTCAAGGCGATAACATCCAGCTGATTTAACGCCGCCATATTGACCAGATTGTAGGGGGTCATATCCTCGCTTCCACATGGGCTCAGACAGGAATGAATATGAAAATCATAAAAAATACGCATGATCCGGCCACCTTTCAAGAAAGCCGCCCCAAAAGGGGCGGCCGCTCCGCGCTGCGACGGCATAGGACGCGGCCGATCCGTCGCCTGCGCAATCGTTTTAACAGGCGGTGCGGATCCGCAGCGCCGGGAATCCCGTCCTGTACGCGCGCAAAAAGGGCTTACAGCAGTTTCCCCAGCCTGCAACAGAGGGAAAAGGCGTTTTCCGCGCTGCGATAGACCGGAACCTCCTGCTGTAC
>DXVY01000028.1 GCA_019417145.1 Clostridiales bacterium | reverse complement strand
CCACCGCCGTCTTGCCCGAGCCCACGTCCCCCTGGACCAGCCGGTTCATGGGCCGGCCGGACCGCAGATCGGCGGCGCATTCGGCTATCACCCGCCGCTGGGCGCCGGTGAGGGAGAAGGGGAGGCGCTCGGCGAATGCCGCGGTGGTATCCTTTGCAAACAGGCAGGCGGTTTCTCCCCGACTCCGGGATTTGAGCTGGGACAGACCGGCCTGCAAAAGAAACAGCTCCTCGAACACCAGTCGCCTTCTGGCGTCCTCCAGATTTTCCTGGGATTTGGGAAAGTGAATGGCCCGCAAAGCGTCGACCAGGTCCAAAAGGCCATAGGATTTTCTAAGAGAGGCGGGCAGAGGATCGGCCATCCCGTGAAGCAGGGTTAGGGCCTGAGACATGGCCGCCTCGATGACGCGGGAGGAGAGGCCCTCGGTCTGCCGGTAGACAGGGCGGATCTTGGCGCAGGATACCGGCTCGATCTCCGGCGAGGCCATCTCCCGCCGCAGCAGGTTGCCGGCGGTCTTACCGTAAAAGAGGTATTCCTCCCCCTCCCGCAGTTTGTCGGCCAGGTATTTGTTATTGAATATAGTGATCTGCAAAAGGCCGCCCTGATCGTCCAGCGCCCGGGCCTTATACAGGGTCATGCCCTTGCGCACATGATGGGCGGAGGGCGCGCCGGCAAGCCTTGCCCGGATGCAGCAGCTTTCCCCCAGCGGCGCTTCCAGAACCGATACCGGCCGGCTCCAATCCTCATAGGCTCTTGGATAATAGCGGACGAGCTGGCCCACATTGGAGATGCCCAGCTTTTCAAACAGGCCGGCCCGCCGTTGGCCTATGCCCTTTAAAAACCGGATACCGGTGTTCGCAGACATAACCCGTCCTCCTTTTTATGCGTCCGAATCCCCCTGGCCCTTTAGGGTGAACACCTTGGTTCCCTCTTCCTCCGCCACCGAAAACACCGCCTGGTCGGAGAAGGAAACGGTCAAAAATCCGGCGCTCTCCGGAGGGGTGAAAGCGAATCCCTCCGCCTCCGGGAGGCCGCCGGTCCGGCAAATCAGCTTATTGTCCTCGACAAGGTACAGCGCTGTTTCGCCCTCCCGCTCCAACGGCAGGATATCGCCGCTTTCCAAGCCCATGGCCGCCTCTATTTCTTCCTTAGAGGCAGGGGCGAAAAACACATACATTTGGTCCCATGCAAAGGGAATCAGCTCGCGGGCCGACACCTCGCCCGCCGGGGCGGCGGTCACCGCGTTTTTGAGGGAGATGCCGTTTTTGGTCATGGTATCCCGCCGGGTGATATAGCCGAAAGCGGGGATGGAGACCAGGATGAGCAGGACCACAAAGAAGGCCGGCAAAATGTTCTCCTTTTTCAATATTTTCAAAAGAATACCTCCCCGACCGGAAGGAGGCTCCGATTCCCGTCCGGCC
Source organism: Clostridiales bacterium (assembly GCA_019417145.1). Taxonomy (GTDB): domain Bacteria; phylum Bacillota; class Clostridia; order Oscillospirales; family Acutalibacteraceae; genus Howiella. The sequence continues at coordinate 11,633 of DXVY01000028.1, read as the reverse complement.
GCCCCGTTCCATTCTATATATAATTATAAAAGGACGGACCCCAAAAGTCAAATATACAAAAATTCCGGGCTCCCCGCACGGGAGCCCGGATACGTTTCTAAATAGAAAATGCCTATTCCACAGAAATGATAAAATAATAGACCGGCTGGCCGCCGTTGATCATGGTCAGTTCCACGTCCTTGCCCAGCTTGGCCTCCAGGGCGGCGCGGATCTCCTCGGCCTGCTCGTCGCTTACATCCTCGCCGTAGATCAGGGTGACAAAGGCGCTGTCCCGCTTGGCAAGAGAGCGGGTGAGGCGGATCACGGCCTTTTGCAGGTTCTCCTCGGTAAAGGCCACCTTGCCGTTTTCCAGCGCCAGCAGCTCGCCCTTCTTTATCTTATGGCCGTCGTAGTTGGAATCCCGGGCCGCAAAGGTGATCTGGCCGGTGCCCACATGTTCGGCCGCCTTCTCCATGGCAATGGCGTTTTCATCCACCGAAAGGTCGGGGTCGAAGGCCAGCATGGCCGATATGCCCATGGGGATGGTGCGGGTGTGCAGCACCACCACCCTGCGGGTGCTCAGGGGAATGGCCTGCTCGGCGGCCATAATAATGTTCTTATTGTTGGGCAGCACAAAGACGGTCTCGGCCGGAGTCAGCTCCACGGCCTTGAGAATATCGTCGGTGCTGGGGTTCATGGTCTGTCCCCCGCTGACCACCTGATCAGCCCCCAGGTCGGTGAACAGGGTGTGCAGACCCTCACCGGCCGCCACCGATACGAAGCCCACCGGCTTCTCCATGGGAACGGACTGATAGTCCTCCCCGCCCGCGGGAGCGGCCGGCGTTTCGGCCGCCTCGTGGCGGGCGCGCTCATGCTGCTCCCGCATATTGTCGATCTTTAAATTTACAAGCTGGCCGAAATCCAACGCGTATTCGATGGCCTTGCCGGGGTGGTCGGTATGCACATGCACCTTTATAATTTGCTCGTCATCCACCACCACCACGCAATCGCCTATGGTCTCCAGAAAGGCGCGCAGGCGCAGGGGATCCTTTTTCTCCCTGTTCCGTTTGACGATGAATTCGGTGCAGTAGGTAAAGGTGATTTCCCCCTCAAACTCCGCCGCAGCGTTGCGGGGCGCGGCGGTCGGCGCGGGCGCCCGGTCGGTGGGGGCGATCGGAATATTGTCCTTAAATACCGAAAGCATGCCCTCGAAGATGATCACCAGGCCCTGGCCGCCCGCGTCCACCACGCCGGCCTTCTTTAAAACCGGAAGCTGTTCGGGCGTTTGGGCCAGCGCCTCTCGGGCGCCGGACAGGGCGTCCTCAAATACCGCCACCGTGTCCTTGCCCTCTTGGGCGGAAGCCCGGGCGGTCTCGGCCGCCACGCGGGCCACGGTCAGGATGGTGCCCTCGGTGGGCTTCATGACCGCCTTGTAGGCGGCCTCCACGCCCTGCCCCAGGGCGTCGGCCAGATGGGGACCGTCCACCGTCTCACAACCCTTAAGCCCCTTGGCGATGCCCCGAAACAACAGGGAAAGAATAACGCCGGAGTTGCCCCTGGCCCCGCGCAAAAGGGCGGAGGCCGCGGCGTCGGAAACGGCCTCCGCCGTCTCGTCCTGCAGCCGGACGATCTCCCGGGCCCCGTTGCCGATGGTCATGGACATATTGGTGCCCGTATCGCCGTCGGGTACGGGAAATACGTTGAGCTCATCCACCTTCTGCCGGTTGTTGGCTATATGGTTCGCGCCGGACAGTATGGCGTCCCGCAGGGTATTACCGTTTAGCAAGGTCAAACCGCCTCCTCGTTTATTCGGTCTTGATCCCGTCCACCCGGACGGTGACCTTGTCGACCGTAATGCCGGTGGTTTCCTCCACCGTGTATTTCACCTTATGAACGATGCTCTTGGCGATGGCGTTGATATTCACGCCGTAGGTGACCAGAATATGCAACTCCACCGAAATGGAATGGATATCGCCGGCCACCCGAATGCCCTGATCGGCCGGTTTCTTGCCCTTGCGGCGGAAGATATCGGTCAGCCTTTGCCTTCCCCTGGGCACCATGCCCGCCACGCCGTAGCAGGAGGCGGCGGCGGATCCGATAAGCTTGGCCAGGTACGCGTTGGAAACATGGATGGTGCCGATTCTGGTTTCATAGGCGATCATGGGATTACCTCCTTGATAGATTCGTCTGGAAGAAAAAGTCCTTGTCAGAAAAGCCCGTGCCCGCGCTCCCCTTAGGAAGCAAAGGAGCAGGCTTCTATTCCAAAAAAGAGATCGCTGATGGTAGAGGAGGGCCCCTGCGCCAGCTTGGACGAATAGGTGACCTGGCCGCAGCGATGGCAGAGGGGAATGACCGGCAGCTCGGACATAAAGGCGGACGCCACCTCCGACAACATCGCCTCTCCCGCGTAATACCTTTCCACCACCTGGGCGGTGGTGGGAGCGGGCGGCTGGGCCGCCCCGCCGGCAGCGGCATCCGAGGTCGTGGCATCCGAGGCTGCGGCCGACGAGCCGTCCCCCTCCGTGGGCTTTGGGACAGAGGAGACCCCGGCGGCGGAAACCGTACTGGATACCGGCTCCTGCAGCCCGAAAGCGGCCGAGCCCCCATAGGTCACGATTTGGGTAATATCCATATTGTTCAGAAGCTTGACCTCGCCCAAATACAGGTCGAAGGAGCCGGCGGCCACCGCAGCCGTATAGGCGTCCCAATTCACCGAACGGACCTCCAACTGGATGCCCGCCTCGGCCAACTGCTCCTTGATCAGGTTGGCCGCGTTCAGCCGCACGCTGTTATCCTCGTTGCACAGCAGGGAGAGGGTGATCCGATTGCCCCGGGCATTCACCCAATATCCCTCGCTATCTTTTTCATTATAGCCCAATTTTTCCAAATTAGCAACAACCTGTTCCGTATTCCGGGTTACCGGCAACGAGCCCATGGCGGCGGCGTCGGTCCAGACCGAAGGATAGGGGCCGGAGGCGGCCAAAGCATGTCCGAAAAAGGCGGATTCCACCAGGGCGGTGCGGTCTACGGCCGCGCTGACGGCCTGCCGGAGCTCGGGCTGTCCCAGAAGCCCGCTTTTAAAATTTACGCCCAGATACACCAGATTATTCATGGGAACGTCCAGGCTCCTGCCGGTCATTTTGGGCAGGACGTTGTCCGAAAGATCGGTGAAGTACATGCTCAGGCTCCCGACCTCCAGGGCGTGCTCCAGGGCCTCGTTGTCCGGTGCGTCCACCAGGGTGATGACCGACAGATTTAAGGCGCCGCCGATATACGAGGGATTGGCGTTGAGCACCTGGGCGTCTATATCATAGGTGTAGCGGCCGCTGCCGATGGGGGGGAGGGTGCGCTTGTCCTCATCCGTGCGGGTGTCGCTGCCTCGTTTTATAATGGGAAAATCCAACAGGTTCACCCCGTAGGGGTCGGCCTTCTGGAAGGTGATGCGAACCGTGGAGGAATCGGTGGCGCTGGCCGATTGGATGGCCTCGACCTGGGTCTTATAACGGGTGGTGGACTCCCTAGCCTTTTGGATGGAGTAGGTCACGTCCTCCGCCGTGACCGCGCTTCCGTCGCTGAAGGCGGCGTCTTTTAGCCGGATCACGCAGGTGGCGCCCTCCATCTCGGCGCTTTCGGCCAACACGTATACCGGCTGAAAATTCCTATCCAGCTTGATCAGAGGATCGAACAGCAACTGGGTGAGCTCCTGGTTGCTGCGGGTGACGGCGGTGTAGGGATTCAGGGTGTCGGTGCTGCTGTAGGCCAGGGTGAAGACCCCCTGGCCGGCGCCGGCGGTCTGTACGCCGCCCCCCGAGGAGGCGGGCGCGGGTTGGCTCTCCTTATTGCCGCAGCCCGCGGCCGACAGCCCCAGGACGGCGGCCATGGCCAGGGCGAGCAGGGCTCTGATTTTCATAGGCTTCCTCCCTTTTATGTGCGTCTGCAATGCGGGTATTATGAAAAATTGACCCGTTCCACCCCGGTGCACCGGCCGGAGGCGGGGTCCACGGTGAACAGGCAGCCGTTGAGCATACAGGGCCCGTCGGCGTTTTCAAAGCGCACGGGTAGGTGGGTTTTCATCTTGGATATGGCCAGCTCGGGCTTTACCCCCAGAACCGACTGGATGGGACCGGTCATGCCCAGATCGGTGATATAGCCCGTACCCCCGGGAAGAAGCTGCTCGTCGGCCGTCTGCACATGGGTATGGGTGCCGAAAAGGGCGCTTATCCGGCCGTCCAGGTAAAAACCCAGCCCCCGCTTTTCCGCGGTGGCCTCGGCGTGGAAATCCAACAGAATGACCTTGGCGCCGGCCCGGCGGGCCTCCTCTGTCAACCGGTCGGCCGTCCGATAGGGACAGTCCAGCGGTTCCATATATACGTTGCCCATCAGGCTGATCACCGCCACGGTGGTATAGCCGAAGTCCACCAGGACCATGCCCCGTCCCGGCGCCTCGTCCGGATAATTGGCCGGCCGGAGCACCCGATCGTTTTCCTCATAATAGTGCATGGCCTCCCGCCGCTGGAAGGAATGGTTGCCCCCGGTGAGCACGTCGGCGCCGCTGGCCAGCAGATGCTCGGCCGAGGCCGGGAGCAGGCCGTTGCCGTCGGCCGAATTCTCGCCGTTGACGATTACCATATCGATGGCCTTCAGGCGCTTGAAGGCGGGCAGCTTTTGCCGGACCAGCCGGCAGCCCGCGCTTCCGCATACGTCGCCGATGCATAGGATATTCATAAGCTTACCTCTGTCTTTGATTATAACTGCGCACATGGGTGTCTTTATATTTTACACCAGTTTGTCCTTCAAATCCAGTCCCACGGCAAAGAAATACGCGGGTTTTATAAATTTTGACCCTGGCCGTATGAGAATGGATATGGATCAGGATAAAAAAGAAATGGGAAAACCGATATGCGGCCGCGGGGCGCAGGACGAAGACCGGGACGCAGGACGGAGACCGGGGCGCAGGGCGAAGACCGGGACGCAGGACGGGGACCGGGACGCAGGACGAAGACCGGGACGCAGGACGGGGACCGGGACCCGAAAGGAAGGCCGGGCGCAGGGTGGGGCGGCGGCAATAAGGAAAGCGCACCCGCGCCCTTTGCATCCGGCCGTCGCCGGCAGTTACCGGCTCCCTGGGCAATGCATGAAACGAAAAAGGCGGCTGCTGTTGGCAGCCGCCTTTTAAAGGCTTTGAACGGGACAGATTATTTGGCGTAGTCGATGGCGCGGTTTTCCCGGATAAGGTTGACCTTGATCTGGCCGGGGTATTCCAGGTCGCTTTCGATGCGCTTTGCGATATCCCGGGCCACAACCACCATCTGATCGTCGCTGATCACCTCGGGCTTTACCAGGATCCGGATTTCCCGGCCGGCCTGCACGGCGTAGGAGCGTTCCACGCCCTCGAAGGAATTGGCGATTTCCTCCAGCTTTTCCAGGCGCTTGATATAGCTTTCGATGTTTTCGCGGCGGGCCCCGGGCCGGGCGGCCGATATGGCGTCGGCGGCCTGAACCAGGCAGGCGATGACCGTCCTGGCCTCCACGTCTCCATGGTGGGCGTGAATGGCGTGGACCACCGCCTCGGATTCCCTGTATTTCTTGGCTACCTCCACGCCCAGCTGGATGTGGGAGCCCTCGTGTTCGTGGTCAAGCGCCTTGCCGATATCGTGCAGCAGACCGGCGCGGCGGGCCAGGGTCACGTCCTCGCCCAGCTCGGACGCCATCAGGCCGGCCAGATAGCAGACTTCCAGGGAGTGGTTGAGCACGTTCTGACCGTAGCTGGTGCGGTAGTGCAGCCGCCCCAGGAGCTTTACCAGCTCGGGATGCAGGTTGTGCAGCCCGGCGTCCAGCATGGCGCGTTCGCCCTCCTGCTTGATGGTGCGATCCACTTCGGCCTGGGCCTTGCGCACCATCTCCTCGATGCGGGCGGGATGAATGCGGCCGTCCAGAATCAGCTTCTCCAGCGCGATGCGGGCCACCTCCCGGCGGACCGGGTCGAAGCTGGAGAGGGTGATGGCCTCCGGCGTGTCGTCGATGATCAGGTCCACGCCTGTGGCCGTCTCCAGGGCCCGGATATTCCGGCCCTCCCGCCCGATGATGCGACCCTTCATTTCGTCGCTGGGCAGGGCCACCACCGACACGGTGGATTCGGAGGAATGGTCGGCGGCGCACCGCTGAATGGCCTGGGAGATCAGTTCCCGGGCTTTCTTATCCGTATCCTCTTTGAACTGCTGCTCAAATTCCAGTATCTTGACCGCCTTGTCATGGGTCAGCTCGTCCTCCAGCTGGCCCATGAGGTAGTCCTTGGCCTGGTCGGTAGTGAAGCCCGAGATCCGCTCCAGCATCTCAAACTGGCTCTTTTTGATCTGTTCGGTCTCCTCCAGCCTTTCCTCGATCTCCTTGGTGCGCTTTTGCAGGTTTTCGTCCTTGGCCTCCAGATTGTCCATCTTCCGGTCCAGGGATTCCTCCTTCTGCAATAGCCGCCGTTCCTGCCGCTGGATCTCGGAGCGGCGTTCCCGCAGCTCCTTGTCCGCTTCCGTGCGCAGCTGGTGAATCTCATCCTTGGCCTCCAGCATGGCCTCCTTCTTGCGCGCCTCCGCGCCCTTCATGGCTTCGCTTAAAATGCGACGGGCCTCGTCCTCGGCCGAGCCGATGGCCGCCTCCGCCTTCCTGCGCCGGTACGCCCCGCCGGCGATAAAGCCGACGACCGCGAACACCACCGCGGCGATCACACCCGTCAAAATGTAAGGCAACACGAGTATAGACACCTCCTATATCCTAAAAACCGCTGTTCTTTTTATAAGGCCGCGTGATTCGCCTAATGGGTTATTTTCATGTAACGTTCGGCCCGCCACAGCCGAAGGTTTTATGCATATTAACCGCATTGTTTTTATTTTATGCTTTCCCCTATAGGTTGTCAAGACAAAATAAACAGGACGGTCGCCCTCTTTTATGCCTAACTGTACAAATAAATCGCGTCGAAACATGGAAAGACGGGGACTTTTTGGCCTTGAAACTTTGGGATAAATGTTATAAAATATTCCCGTTCATAACATGATAGCACGGCGGCGCGCCGCCGATTTTTTGGAGGGAATCATTGCCATGGCAAAGTACAGTGAGATGACGCGCGAGGAGCTTTTGGCCGAATTGGAGCCCCTCAAGGCTCGTTACGAGGATTTTAAGGGCCGGGGACTGAAGCTGGACATGTCCCGGGGCAAGCCGGGAGCCGATCAGATGGACCTGAGCCGCGCCCTTTTCCACCAGATCGACGAGGACCCCAAGAGCCACGAGGCCGATTTTAAAAACACCACCGGCATCGACTGCCGCAACTACGGGGGGCTGGACGGCCTGCCCGAGCTCAAAAAGCTTTTCGGCGAAATCCTGGGCGTGGGGCCTGAGCAGATGATCGTGGCCGGCAATTCCTCTCTCAATCTGATGTTCGACACCGTTTCCCAGGGCATGCATACCGGCTTTGCCGGCTGCCAGCCCTGGCTGTTGCAGGGGAAGGTCAAATTCATCTGTCCCACCCCCGGTTATGACCGGCATTTTGCCGTGTGCGAATATTTCGGCATCGAAATGATATCGGTGGATATGACCCCCGCCGGTCCGGATATGGACGCGGTGGAGCAGCTGGTCAAGGATCCTATGGTCAAGGGCATGTGGGTGGTGCCCAAATACTCCAATCCCGAAGGGGTCACCTGCAGCGACGAGACCGTCCGGCGGATCGCCGCCCTGCGGCCGGCGGCGCAGGACTTCCGCGTGTTTTGGGACAACGCCTACGTGGTGCATCATCTGGAGGAGACGGGGGACAGCCTGCTCAATATATATGAGGCCTGCAAGCAGACGGGCAACGAGGATTTGGTCTTCCAGTTCATGTCCACCTCCAAGATCACCTTCCCCGGCGCCGGTATCGCCGCCGAGGCCGCCAGTCCCCGGAACATCGCCGAGCTCAAAAGGCGGATGAGCTTCCAGACCATCGGTCCCGACAAGCTCAACCAGCTGCGCCATGCCCGCATGTTCCATTCCCTGGCCGACGTGGAGGCCCATATGCGTCGGCACGCCCAGATCCTGCGGCCCAAGTTCCGCGCCGTTCTCGACCGGATGGAGGAGGAGCTGGCGGGAAAGGGAATCGCCGACTGGACCCGCCCCCGTGGCGGCTATTTCATCAGCCTGAACGTCATGGACGGCTGCGCCAAAAGGGTGGAGACCCTTTGTAAGGAGGCCGGCATGGTGCTGACCACCGTGGGGGCCACCTACCCTTATGGAAAGGATCCCCGGGACCGGAATATCCGCATTGCGCCCACCTTCCCATCGGTGGAGGAGATGCGCCTGGGCGCCGAGCTGCTCTGTATCGCCGTCCGGCTGGCCGCGCTGGAAAAGCTGCTGGGCTGCGAAAAATAGAAGGCCTTGCGGCCTGGATACAGAAGAAGGGTGGGGTCCATCCTTCTTCTTTTTTATCACAAAAAATACTGCCGGGTTTTGTGCGATTCCACCTTTCGGAAAAAACACCGGCGGATTCGATTGACTTTACTGGTGAAAACTTATATAATTAGCCCTATAAGTTCGCAATTGGATGAACGCTATGTGCCTGTGGATGCGCCCGGTGTGCAGCAAAGGCGGCGGCGTTTCTCTTTTTGCCTGGGCGCTGGGCGTCTCCCTTGACAAGGGGGATGAGAATGCCCTGCGCATACGTTTAACATATTGGAGGATTGGCCGATGAAAAGAGTAGGCAAGCCGGCGTTTTTTATCGTCGCGATCCTGATTCTGTCGCTGACCTTTCTCGCCTTCTTTGGGGTGAGCAATTATTACGGCGACAACAGGAACGTGTACATAAAGGGCGCTGAGGACATCCGCTGGGGCATCGATATCCGCGGCGGTGTGGAGGCGGTGTTCATGCCGGACATCGAGGTGGACAGCATCACCGAAGAGGACATGGACGCGGCCAAGGAGATCATTGAGACCCGCCTGGTCAACCAGAATATCACCGACGGCGAGGTCTACGCGGACACAAACAGCAAGCAGATTATCGTCCGCTTCCCCTGGAAGGCCGACGAGACCGAATTTGATCCCAGCACGGCCGTGGAAGAACTGGGCGCCACCGCCATGCTCACCTTCCGCGAGGGAACCGATTCCACGGGCACGGTGGTGCTCCAGGGCGCGGAGGACATCGACAGCGCCCAGCCCGGCGTGGACCCGGAGACCGGCGAATATGTGGTGCAGCTGCGGCTGACCTCCGCCGGCAGCGATAAGTTTGCCGAGGCCACCGGCCGGCTGGTGGGTGAGACCATCTCCATCTGGATGGACGACCAGAACATCTCCAGTCCCACGGTCAACCAGGCCATCACCGACGGCAACGCGGTGATCACCGGCATGGCCAACGCCGAGGAGGCCAACCAGTTGGCCAACCAGATCAACGCCGGCTCCCTGCCCTTTGCGCTGACGGTGGACAACTCCAAGATGCAGGTGGTCAGTCCCACATTGGGCGCCGAGGCCCTGAACGTCATGCTGCTGGCCGGCGCCATCGCCTTTGGTCTGATTTGCATCCTGATGATCGTGAAATACCGGCTGCCGGGCGTCATCGCCTGTATCGGCCTGGTGGGCCAGGTGGGCGGCATGATCGCCTGTATTTCCGGTTTCTTCCCCTTTGTCCCCAGCTTTACCATGACCATCCCCGGTATCGCCGGTATTATCCTCTCCATCGGTATGGGCGTGGACGCCAACGTCATCACCTCCGAGCGCATCCGCGAGGAATTCGCCAAGGGCAAGACCATTGACGGCGCCATTGACGCCGGGTATCACAGCGCCTTCAGCGCCATACTGGACGGCAACCTGACCAACGTCCTGGTGGCCATCGTCCTCATGGGCGCCTTCGGCAGCCCGGACAATATCTTTGCCAAGCTGCTGAGCCCGCTTATGCAGTTCTTCAGCTCTTCCATAACCGGCAACATTTATTCCTTCGGCTACACCCTGCTCATCGGCGTCATCTTCAACTTCATTATGGGCGTGGGGGCCTGCAGGCTGATGCTTAAGGGCATTTCCAAGTTCAAGGGGCTGCGCAAGCCGTCTTTCTATGGAGGTGCTAAGCATGCGTAAGAGATATTTTCATTTTGTTGAAAACCTGAAGAAGTATATTCTCATATCCGCCGTGATCATGGTCATCGGCATTGTGATCGCCGCCGTCTTCGGCGTCAGCATGGACATCAACTTTAAGGGCGGCACCCGTTTTACCTACACCTATACCGGCGAGGTTTCCCTGGATGACGTGGGGGCCTTGGCGGCCGATAAGCTGGGCGGGCAGGTCACGGTCACCCAGAGCACCGATATGGCGGGCACCACCTCCAAGCTGATTATCACCCTGGTGGGCGACCAGTCGGTTACCACCGAGACCCAACAGGCCCTGACCGACGGCCTGGTGGAGGCCTATCCGGACAATCAAATCGCCCTGGGCGATTCCAATACGGTGAGCCCCACCGTCGCCCGCAGCTTTTTTGCCAAAAGTATCTGCGCCGTTTTGCTGGCGGCCCTGCTGATTGTGATTTATGTGGGCATCCGGTTCCGTAAGATCGGCGGCCTGTCGGCCGGCTGTATGGCGCTGGTGGCGCTGGTGCACGACTGCATCATGGCCTTTGTGGCCTGCGCGGTTTTCCGTTTGCAGATCGATACCAATTTTATGGCCGTGATCCTCACCATCTTCGGCTACTCCCTGAACAATACCATCGTCATATACGACCGCGTGCGTGAGAACAAGCGGCTGTCCCCCGCCATGCCGGTGGGCCAGTTGGTCAATAACAGCATCAACGAGACCATGGGCCGCAGCCTGTATACCACCATCACCACCTTCATCGCGGTGATCACGGTGGCCATTGTGGCCGAAATCTTCGGCATGACCACCCTGCGCAGCTTCGCCATCCCCATGGCGGTGGGCCTGGTGGCCGGTTGCTACTCCTCCATGTGTCTGGCCGGTCCCCTGTGGGTCCGGTGGATCTGGCACAAGGAAAAGCATCCCCGGCAGAAGAAATCCCAAAAGAGCGCCGGCAAGGGCAAGAAAAAGTAAGAACCGATCAGAAAAAAATAATCGCCGCACAGTTTATCTGTGCGGCGATTTGTGTTATTGTAATAGACAGAAAGGGAGGGGCGCTGTCCTTTCAGGAGGGAAAAGGGATCCTGCCCGCCGCCGGCGGGCGGCAGGCCGGCCGCCCGCCAGGGCCGGCCTGCTGGATGCGCGCCGGCAGCGGCCGGCTCCAGGGAGAAAGGTATAAGCCCGGCCCGGCAGGCGAAATATACGTATATATTTGCGGGCGAAAGGCGGGGCTATTTTTCCCTTCTGGCCAGCAGCCGGGCGGCCAGGTCGTTGGCAAAGGCTACCAGCACGGCCAGCAACAGAGCCTGCAGCGCCAGACCGGCTATGCGGTCGGCCGCCGCAAAGGCGGCCGCAGGCCGAGGCATATGGTTGGCGGCGGAAAAGAGCCACACGGCTATGGCATTGAACAGGATCGAAAGCTCGCCGCCTAAAATCAGCAGGACGCGGGACAGAGGGGCCAGCTTCCGCCCTGCGCCGGTATGTACAGGCACGTCTATCACCTCCGGGTCGGGTTATCTCGCTTTTTTATTGTAACAGCTCGCCCCGGCGCGCACAATGCAAAGAATCTGGAAGGAGAGGATGTTTA
>DXVY01000279.1 GCA_019417145.1 Clostridiales bacterium | reverse complement strand
CGCTCATACTGTCCGGCATGACGATGATGACCCGGTATCCCTTGACCGCCGCCAGGGCCGCCAGGGCGATGCCCGTGTTGCCGCTGGTGGGTTCGATAACCGCCGTGCCGGGGGTCAGACGACCGTCCCTTTCCGCCTCTTCCAGCATGTTAAGGGCCGCCCGGTCCTTGACCGAGGAAAGAGGGTTGAAAAATTCGAGCTTGGCCGTCAGTTGAGCCCTGCATACCGTGGCCTTTTCATAGCGGGACAGGCGGAGCATGGGCGTATTTCCAACAAGTTGGGTCAGATTATCTGCAATGTGCATATGGCAGTTGCCCCTTTCATAGTGGATTCTGCCGACGTGCGCGGCGGTCCGCAGCCGACAGGCCTTATATAAAAATATAGTAAGGCCCGCGGTCCTACTTGTCAATCGGTTCATATAATCGTAAGAAGGGAATTTTTATAATCTCCCTTGCAAAACTACGCGCGTACTTGTACAATAGGATAAGCAAATCCAAGAAAAGAGGACGCAGAATATGGCTTATGAGAAAATACAGCGCGGATATAAACGGGGCGGAAACAAGGGCATGTGGATCATGGCGGTCGTCATCCTCCTGTTGTTGGCGGCGGTGATCGCCCTGCTGATCCTGGGCAGCCCCCTGCAGCGAGACCATGCGCAGGCGCCCTCCTCCAGCGTGACGGTCACGTCCCAGGGCCCAACCGAGGAACAGAAGGCGGCTATGGCAGAGGCCGACCAATGGTATTTGAAGCTGGTCAACCAGGATCATGCCCTGACCGAGGATTACAACCCTGAGCTCACGGTCATCCATGAGAAGTACAACCCCAGCGGCCTTAAGTTTGACAGCCGGGCGGTGCAGGCCCTCAACGACATGTGCGCCGCCGCCGAGGAGGACGGGGTGTCGCTGGTGGTTATATCGGCCTACCGGTCGATCTCCAAGCAGACCTCTCTGTACAACAACAAGGTGGACCGGCTGATCGCCCAGGGCAGAAGCCGGGAAGACGCCCTGGTGGAGGCCGCCGCCGAGGTGGCCATTCCGGGCACCAGCGAGCACAATACCGGCCTGGCGGTGGACTTCAATTCCACCGAGCAGAGCTTTGAAGACACCGAGGCCTGCCGTTGGCTGAAAGAGCATGCGGAGGAATACGGCTTTGTCAACCGGTTCCCGAAGGACAAGCAGGAGCTGACCAAGATCATATACGAGCCCTGGCATTATCGATATGTCACGGTCGAGCATGCTAAAAAGATGAACGAGCTGGATATGTGCCTGGAGGAATACGTCCCCTATCTGCAAAACGGCGGCCAACCGGTATCGTCGGACGCCGCCGGCTCCCAGGTGTCGCAATAGAAGGAGAGAATATGTAAATGACTGCGAAAACAAGGCAAAGGCATACCCTCCATTTGGCCCTGGGCGGCCTTTTCTGCGCCCTGTTTTTTGTGTCCAGCAATATTTTGCCTCCTGTGCAGATCATTCCCGGCGTGCCCATCACCTTCCAGGTTTTGGTGGTGGCCTTGATGGCGGGGCTGCTGGGCTGGAAATTCGCCCTGGCCGTACTGGGCGGTATCTTTCTGATGACCTTGGCGGGTATCCCCATGATGAGCGGTTTTGCCGGCGGTCCCGCCGCCTTCATGAAGCCCACCGCGGGCTATATGGTGGGGTGGGTCTTTATCGCGCTGACCATAGGGCTTTACCGCGACCTGCTCATGCCCTCCGCCCAGCTGAGACGGCGCGGCCGTTGGCTGGCGGCCGGCGGCTTTATGGCAGCGGGTATACTGGGCGTGATCATGTGCTATGCCTGCGGCGCGTGCTGGTTGTCCATATATTCCGGTACGGGCTTCTCCGGCTTCTGGGCCGGGTTTATAGCCAACGCCGCCTTTTTCCCGGCGGACGCGGGAAAGATCCTCGTGGCTTATTTCTTCTGCCGGGCGCTGGAGCGGGTGCTGCCGAGATGCGGCGCAAGACATGCGTAAAAAGGTATTGACAAACGGTAGGATCGGTGGTATTCTTATTTAGACAACAAAGCAGAACTGGTTTTCCGTTCTCACCTCAAGGTTTCGTCTGTTGAGGTCAATAGGTCACAGGCGTCCGGAAGGGACGCTGCGGTAGGCTTATTGCGCGGACGGAGAAATCCTGTCCGCGCTTTGTATTTTAGCTTTGGAGGTGCTTACCCATTAGCAGCAAGGAACTTTCCATCAATGAAGAAATTCGGGATAAAGAGGTCCGCGTGGTGGACGCCGACGGTTCCCAGTTGGGGATCATGACCTCCCGCGCCGCTCTGGACAAGGCCTTTGAGAAGAATCTGGACCTTGTTAAGATCGCCCCGACGGCCAATCCCCCGGTCTGCAAGAT
>DXVY01000278.1:1259-2403 GCA_019417145.1 Clostridiales bacterium | reverse complement strand
GTTGCGTAGCCGGTTTGCCCCACCCGGGCGATAACCTCTCCCCGCTCCACCTGGTCTCCCTCTTGGGCCAACAGCTTACTGCATTGGGCATACCAGGTTTCAAAGCCGTTTTGGTGGTCCACCACGATATACAGGCCATAGCTCTCGCTCTGGGCCACCGTCTTGACCACGCCGTCCATGGCCGCCTGAATACCCGTCCCCTCCTCTGCGCCGATGTCCAGACCGCCGTGCATGCTGTATGCGCCCGTAATGGGATGGGTACGGAACCCGAAACGGGAGGTGACGGTCCCTGAAACCGGAGCCAGCAGGGAATTGGACCGGCTGCCCGCGGTGGGCAGTACGGTGCGCGCCTGGTCCAGGTCAAAGGCGTAGGAGGTTACGTCATCCTCCTCCTCTCCCCGCTTCAGGGAAGCCGTAGCGCCCCCGCCGTCGGCTACCGGCGGGGTTGCGCCGTCGGGGGCGGCTGAGGTTTCCGCATCCGCCTCGGAGGAAGCGCCGGATGAAACACCCTCTTGGGAGGACGCCGGAGCCCCAGAGGAATCCGGCTGATCCGCCGCCGAATCGCCGGAGGAAACGGATGGGGCGCTGGAGGAGGCGCCGGGCGCGACGGCCGCCGGCTGGGAAGAGGACTGCCCGCCTTCCGAGGAAGCGGGCTCTTCCTCCGGCGTCATCTGAAACACGCCTGCCATGGACTCCACCACCTCGGATATGGTGGTCTGGTCCTCAAACAGCTCGATGTACTTTTCTCTGGCCTCGGCGTAAAAACCGCCGCCTACCAGCTTGATGACCAGCGCCGCCAGCAGGAGCGCCACGCAGGCCGTCACCTGCAAAAGCAGAAAATCCAGCTTGGGATCCTTTTTCTTTTGCTTTTTACCCCGGACCGGGGGCAGGTCCTCCATCATATGATCTAAACCGTCGTAAAGATCGTCCAGCCTATCTTCCTCGTGCATGGGCGCGCACCTCCTATGATCCTTTTATATGCCAACCTGTCCGGAAAAATACCGGGGATTTGCTGATAAGCGGGCCGGAGTGAGGAAAGAATAAGAGAGCCCGGCCGCCGCCGTTCTCGTTTTAAGCGGCCGGCTCTATCATTCCACCGGGAGGCGCGCGCCATGTCATCCAAATTACTCAAGGCCTTAAAGAT
>DXVY01000278.1:0-1249 GCA_019417145.1 Clostridiales bacterium | reverse complement strand
TCATCACCCTGCTCAGCATCCAGGACACCCGTCGGGAAACCTTCCGGCTGGCCGGCAAGCGGCTGCTGGGATTTCTGCTGGCCCTGGGACTTTCCTTTTTGGTCTTTTCTCTGCTGCGCTGGGGCGTGCTGGCATTCGGCATTTTTCTATTACTTTTCACCTTTTTGAGCTACAGCCTCTCCCTCCAGGAGGGGCTTTCCACCTGCGCTGTGCTGGTTTCCCATATCTGGTCGGCCGGCGCCTTCACCCTGCCTCTTTGTCTGAATGAGGTGTTCCTGCTTCTCATCGGCGCCGGGATGGGTATAGTGGCAAACAGCTATATGCAGGACGTGATCGGTCTCATACGCAGGGACCAATCGGTCATCGACCACGCGGTGCGGGATATTCTCCTGTCCTTGGCAGACCAGCTGCGGGGCCGCCCGGCGCGGCCGCACATGGACTTCGACCAACTGGAGGCCCTACTGGAGGAGGCCCACGGCCGGGCGAAATACCATCTGAACAACGCCCTGCGGCGGGATACGGCCTATTATGCGGAATATGTGGAACTGCGACAGGATCAATGCGCCCTGCTGCGCAACATGCGGGAGGCCGTCTTGGCCGCCCGGTTTCGCCCGCCGCAGGCGGCCGATACGGCGGCGCTGCTGGAGCATGTGGCCGGCAGCCTCCACCGGCTGGACAACGCCGACCTCCTCTTAGAGGAGGTGGAAGCGGCGCGGGCCTCCTTCCGCGCCTCCCCCCTGCCCGCCAGCCGGGAGGAGTTTGAGGCCAGGGCCCTGCTGTACCAGACCGTACGGGATCTCTCATATATTCTGAAGGCCAAAAAGCGGTTTGTAAAAAGTTTGACCGCCGAGCAGCTCCGGAGCTTCTGGCCCGACGAACCGCAGGAATGCACAGAGTGACCGGTTTCAGCGGGCAGTTTCCTGTACAATCCGGCCATTTTTATTTTTCCGGTTTCTTTTCCCGTCAAAATATGCTATGATGGATTTACATTATTCACTTGTGAGAAAAGAAACGGAGGTCTCCCTTTATGCGGGCTGTAATTACGGTCATCGGCAAGGACACGGTTGGGATCCTGGCCAAGGTCTCCGGCGTCTGCGCCGAATACAATGTCAATGTCAGCGAGGTGTCCCAAACCATTATGCAGGATATTTTTTGTATGATGATGATGTGCGACATTTCCCATATATCCATCGACTTCGGCGCCTTTGCCGACAGGATGTCCGGCCTGGGCAAGGAAATGGGCCTGTCC
>DXVY01000277.1 GCA_019417145.1 Clostridiales bacterium | reverse complement strand
GTTATCGCCTACCGTCACGGCCGCTTGCGGGGACAGTCCCATCAGCTCCAGATATTGGGATAACCCCTCCGGCTTGCCCACGCCCGGCGGCACCATGTCCACACAGACGCCGTTCTGAAAAGCGGTGATGCCGTCTGCAAACCGCCGGTTGACCATGACGGCGAAATCCGCCGCCTGCTGCTCGGTGGGGAACATGGTATCGATCTGGTTGAACTTTTTGATTTCTCCCGCCTGCTCCGGCAGGATGGTCCGGGTCACGTCCCAATGGCCGCCCGCGCCGGGATATTCCACCCGGATACGCTGGGCGGTGGTGGAGATACAGGCGTGCAGCCCGCCGGCCTGGATAATAGCCGGCACCACCTTTGTCAGCACTGCGCCGTCTCCGGCCAGGTCGGCCATAAGGCGGCCCGCATGATCGTAAATGGCGCAGCCGTTGTTGCAGATTAAAAAATCATAGGGCACATGGTTTCGCACCGACACCTCATGATACAGGGAGGTATATCCCCGCCCGCTGATCACGCCAAAAAGATGCCCTGCCGCCCGCCAACGGGTAATCGCCTCCAGATCCTCCCGGCTTATCCCCCCGTTCCTGCACAGGGTACCGTCGTAATCGCTGCCCAAAACCATAGGTATTCTCCTCCGTTCTTGCGCCTTGCGGATTGCTCTTTTATTATACCATGAAAGTCGCTTTATGGCAAGAAAGAAGGGACGGAGGAATTTTTTTATGAATTCGCAAATTAGGGGTAGACAAAATAGGTTTTTGCCGTTATAATAATATTCGTTCTCATCGCGAAAGCGATTGGCCAGAACTGGAGGCATAGCTCAGCTGGTCAGAGTGCCTGCTTCACACGCAGGAGGTCACTGGTTCGAGCCCAGTTGTCTCCACCACAAAAACCCGCATGAACGTCGGTTCATGCGGGTTTTTCTTTTTGCTTTTTTCTCGGTACGACACTTGTACGACGCCTGTACCCTATTCCATCCCCAAGGCCACTATCAGCCCATGCCAAGAATTACATCCTGTCCTTTGGCGGGCAAATCCAACGCCCCCGCCCTACCGGCCCCAAAAGGTCGCAGCGGCCCACAAGGGGCCGGGCCGCGCTCCCTTCGCCGGCCGCGGCGCGCCAGGATCACAGGAACCCGCGGGATTTCTCATTCGCCCGGCACAAGCGCTGGGAAAACCCGTTTCCCATGGGGAAGGGGTTTTTGCATTTTCCCAATCATCTGCTTTGGGTATCCGTGCATTTGTCCAACGGCAGGGGCGGATGCGACAATCGGTTGGCCGACGGTCCCGTGCGCCTTATGCAAAGTCCCGCAAATAGGCAAAACTGCGGCTGAGACAGGCAAAGGGATCTTCCCCATAACAGTCATCCTGCTCCACCAACGCGTATTCCACGCCGCTTGCAAGGCAGGCCTCCAAAATCCCGGTAAAATTCATATTGCCCTCCCCCACGGGGGCCATCCGCCGACCGTAGCCCATATCCTTGAGATGGACGCAGGGCACGCGGCCGGAAAGCCGCCGCAGCCATTGGATGGGGTCTCCCCCGCCGGCCTGGACCCAGTAGGTATCCAGGGTAAAGGCCAGCTCCTCCGGCGAAAACAGCTCGGCCAGACGGGCAAGGCGGGTCTTCCCCTCCTCCTGCTTAAACTCCTCGTCATGGTTATGGTAGGACAGACGGCAGCCCCTTTCCAGCAGCCGCCGGGCGGCCGGCCGGAACCGGGCCGCAAACCCCTCCACCCCGCAGGCATCCAGGTTATACGAACCAATGCCCACCACCGAACATCCGAAAATTTTATGTTCCTCGGCCACGATATCGGGGTGGTCGGCGATCCGGTCGGGTGGGGTATGGGTGATTACGCATGTAAGGCCGTTCTTAGAAAGCTCCTCCCGCAGCCACGCGGGGTCATAGGCGCAGGTGCCGGACACCTGCACCGTTCTGTAGCCGATATCGGCGATTTTTTTCAGGGTCTCGGAAAAATCCGGCAGGGTCTGGCAATAATCCCGGACGGTGTATAACTGTGCGCCGATTTGCATATGTATCCCTCCTGTTGTCATGACCCAAAATCTGATCAACGGCCGGGCGGCCGGCCATGGGCCGATCATCCATGCCGCCGGGCGGGCCAGAATCCGCCCGCCGCCCCGCGGCGGCGGCTTTATCCGTTGGACGCTCTTTTAGGATACCGTACCACAGCGGCGCCTGAAAAGCAATTGTAAAAAGCGTCAGAATCATTGTTTTTGTTATATTTCGGCCGCGGCCTGTGAGGGCCTTCACATCCTGGCCGCCGGCGTGTGGGCGGCCGGCTCCGCGCCAAGAAAAAAAGAGGATGGACTTACGTGTGCCCGCATGAAGCCAAGGGCCTTTTTTACCCGGGGCGTCGCCCGGGAACCCGACACAGGCCCCTATACGGCCTGTCTCTTATA
>DXVY01000276.1 GCA_019417145.1 Clostridiales bacterium | reverse complement strand
CCCCGGCGGGGATAAGATAGAGAAGCCCCCGGCCCGGCGGAGATAAGATAGAGAAGCCCCCCGGCCCGGCGGGGATTAAGATAGAGAAGCCCCCGACCCGGCGGGGATTAAGATAGAGAAGCCTCCCGACCCGGCCGGGGGCCTTGCTGTAAGGCGAAAAGCGCTAAGGTCGCCGGCAGGGCCGCTTTACCACGGTTTGTGCAGGTTGGGCAGAGGCATGGGCCAGTCGGCTATAATCTGCTCATACCGCTTATAGGCCATGGCCACCGCGTCGTCCCAGGAAAGGTAGACATGCTCCTCCGCGCCCCGGCCGATCCTTTGCAGCAGTTCGGGATCCCGGACGGCGGCCAGGATACGCTTGGCGCAGCTGTCGGCCGATTCCTCGGCCAGCAGGCCGGTCTGGTTGTCGGTGACGCCCTCGGCGGCGCAGCTTCCGGCCACCAGCAGGCTGGGACAGCCGCAGGCCGCCGCCTCCTTGACCACCAGGCCGGAGGTGTCGTAGGTGGAGGGGAAGAGGAAGAGGTCGGCCAGGCTGAAATAGGCCCGGACCTTATCCCGGTCGTAGATGGCGCCGGTAAAGATGGCCTCCTTTTCCAGTCCCAGAGAGCGGGTATACTGTTCAATAGCCGGCCGGTCGGCCCCCTCGCCCACGAAGATGACCCGGAAGGAGATGCCCGCCCGCCGCACCACGTCCAGCGCGTCCAGGGTGATCTTGATATTCTTGTACCACATCATCCGCCCCACCGACAGGAAGATCAGCTCCCCGGGCCGAAGGTTGTGGATCCGCCGCAGCTCGTCGGTGGCGGCGGCCGGCGCCCGGCCCCGGGCGAAGTCGGTGCCGTTGGGCATGACCTTGAAGTCCCCGTGGTATCCCATAACCCGCAGGCTTTCCCCCGCGCCTTGGGACACCGCCCACACCTCGTCGGCGAGATGGATATTGTGCCGGATAAAGCGTTTGACCACCCGCTGCAACTGGGCGGCCTTGACGAATTTCTGGATATCAAATTCATATTTGGTGTGGTAGGTCAGGATCACCGGCACCCGGTGCTTCTTTCCCCGCACTAGCTGGCGGGCCAGCACCGAGGAGGCAAAGGGGCTGTGCACATGGAGCAGGTCCATGCCCTGGTCGTGAAGCTCCGAGATGGTCAGGGGCGAAAAGGGATTGCCCGCCCGGTAGCCCAGGGGCCCCACAATGGGGATGGAGTGGTACCGGAAGACCGGAAAGGGATAGTCGTCGGTCACATGGGGATATTTTGGGGTGACCACCAGCGCCTGGCCGTGGTTTTTGGTGATCGACCGGGCGTAATTCAGCACCGTGTTGGCCACGCCGTCGATGGTGGGCGGAAAGGAATCGTTTAGAAGCCCGATTTTCAGTTGCATGCCGCGTCCCTCCGTATGTCCCGCCCGCGGCCGCGCCGCATGCCTGGGGCGGGATTGTTTTTTTCCTCTGTTGCCGCAGTTTCTCTGCCTTATCCGGCAGACGTTCTTATTATATCCGGATCTTTCCAAAATGTCCAGAAGGGAAAAAGCGACTTGCGCGGGGGGCGGAAAAAGGGTATGATGAAAAGAAAAGGACAGACGGGAGGCGTTAGGCATGGAGGAACAGATCCAGAGGGTATGCGGGCAGATCGTGTCGCTGGTGGAACCGGAAAAGGTCATCCTGTTTAATGAGAAGAAGGGCGTGGGGGGCCAGGTGTCCGGCTTCAAGCTCTGCGTGATCGTGGACGACCGGGAGCCCCGCCGGCTGGAGGAGACCATCTACATGCAGGTGGAGTGTGGGGTGACCTTCGACGTGCTGGTGTACGACAAGGCCGACTGGCAGCGGCTGCTGGACGAGCCGGGCAGCTTTGCCGGACGCATCGCGGGCAGCGGGAGGGTGCTGTATGAGCAGGCGCGGTAGCCGGACGGGCGACAGCCGCCACTACTACCAATGGCTGGCCTTTGCCGCCGAGGACCTGCACTGCGCCGATATCCTGCTGGACCGGCGGCAGTGCCCGGCGGCCGCGGGCTTCCACTGCCAGCAGGCCATTGAGAAGGCCATCAAGGCCTTTGTCCTTTTTCGTACCGGCGTGCATGTGGACGGCCACAATATCACCTGGCTGTGCCGGCACGCCGCCAGATACCATGAGGCCTTCACCGGGTGGCTGGACAAGACCCCGGCCCTCAACCGGCTGTATATCGAGACCCGTTACCCGGCCGATATGCCGGTGCAGCTGGATTTCGACACGCTGGACAGGATCTACGCCGTGGCCGAGGAAATCTATGATTTTATCTGCCGGCAGGTCTATGCAGAGGCCGACGCGGAGGAGGATTAAAGGGAGGGGAAGACCTTGGAAGGGCAGTCATGCGATATATTGATTGTGGGCGGGGGCGCCTCGGGGCTGACGGCGGCCATCGCCGCCGCCCGCCCGGCGCCCGCCGCCCGTGTGCG
>DXVY01000275.1 GCA_019417145.1 Clostridiales bacterium | reverse complement strand
GCGGCCCACCCCGCCGATACAAAGCCCCGTAAGCCAATAGGTCCCGGCAGCATCCGTCCGCCATTTCCCCGCAGACCCCATAGCCTGCCGTTCATCCGGCGTCACAGCGCCCACAGGGTCTCAGCCCGCCCTCCTTGCCCAAAGGTGGCCGCTTTGGGCGCAACCGGCGGCCCACCCCGCCGTCATCCGCAGCAAAAGGCCGGACAAAGCCAAAGCGATCCGGCCGCCGGCTCCCTTCCGCCGCGGTCGTCGCTCTCACCGGCCCCCGGGCGCAAAAAGGGCGGCGTCCTCCCCGGAAGACGCCGCCGCGGCCGTGCCCGAAAGCTCCTTATTGTCCCTGTCCGGGCACCTGGGGCAGGGAGGCGAATCCCTTTTCCAGGTCGGCGTCGGTGGGAATGTAGTCGTTCATCGTGCCGTCGTGGTAGGAGGCGTAGGCCGTCATATCGAAATAACCGGTGCCGGTCAGGCCGAAAAGGATGGTCTTGGCCTCGCCGGCCTCCCGGCAGCGAACCGCCTCGTCGATGGCCACCCGAATGGCATGAGCCGACTCGGGGGCGGGCAGGATGGACTCCTGCCGGGCAAAGAGGGTGGCCGCCTCGAACACCTTGGTCTGCTCCACCGCCCGGGCCTCATCCAAATAGCCGTCGTGGTACAGCTTGCTCAAGGTGGGGGACATGCCGTGATAACGCAGGCCGCCGGCATGGTTGGGCGAAGGCTGGAATTCGCAGCCCAGAGTGTACATTTTGGCCAGCGGGGTGATCCGTCCGGTGTCGCAGAAGTCGTAGGCATATTTTCCCCGGGTCAATGTGGGGCAGGAGGCCGGTTCCACAGCGATAAAATAGGGCTGCCGCCTGCCCAGCAGCTTATCCTGCATAAAGGCCGACATCAGGCCGCCCAGGTTGGAACCGCCGCCGGCGCAGCCGATAACGATATCGGGATATTCGTCGATCATCTCCATGGCCGCCTTGGACTCCAGGCCGATGACCGACTGATGCAGCAGCACCTGATCCAGCACCGAGCCCAGCACATACCGGCACCCCGGGGTGCTGACCGCCGTCTCCACAGCCTCGGATATGGCGCAGCCCAGGCTGCCGCCGGTCTCGGGGAATTTTTTCAAAATGGCGCGGCCGGCTTCGGTGGTGTCGCTGGGGCTGGGGATGATGTTTGCGCCGAAGGTCTGCATCACCGACTTGCGGTAGGGCTTTTGGTTATAGCTGGTCTTCACCATATAAACGGTCAGGTCCAGGCCGAAGTAGGCGCAGGCCATGGACAGGGCCGTGCCCCACTGCCCGGCGCCGGTCTCGGTGGTCAGGCTGGTCAGGCCCTGCTCTTTGGCGTAATAGGCTTGCGCCACGGCCGAATTGAGCGTATGGCTGCCGGAGGTGTTGTTGCCCTCAAATTTATAATAGATCCTGGCCGGCGTGTCCAGCGCCTTTTCCAGATTGTAGGCCCGGATCAGGGGCGACGGCCGGTATATCTTATAATACGCCTGGATCTCCTCCGGAATGTCGATATAACGGTGGACGGTGTCCATCTCCTGGGCCGCCAGCTTTTCGCAAAAGATGGGATAGAGGTCTTTTTCCTCCAGAGGCCGGCCGGAGCCGGGATCCAGAAGGGGCTCGTGTTGCTCCTTCATATCCGCCCGGACGTTATACCACTGCTTGGGAATCTGCTCTTCGGAAAGGTAAATGCGATACGGTATGTTTTTCATCATATAAAACTCCTTCTATCATGTTGCATCCGTCCCCCGGGGGACGGGGCTTACGGTGTGCGAAACGTTTTATAGGCTCATCCCTTTCGCCATCGCTTCCCGGGGTGGGCAAAATAGCCGCGCAGTGCCGACATCCCTTCCGCCTCCTTGCCGTAAAATAAAAAACGCTCCTGTCCCAACATAAGGGACAGGAGCTGTCATTCCTGCGGTACCACCCAAATTGACGCCAAAGCGCCCACTCTGTCGCATACGATCATATGCGTCCGGCTGTAACGGTCCGGCGTCCGTCGGCGCCTACACAGGTTTCAAATCCTTTCGGGCCGCCCTCCCCGGTCCATTCGCATCGTCCGCACAGCGCCGCGCTTCCACCCTACCGCAGCTCTCTTTAGCCGGCTCAGACGATCTACTTACCCCGGGTCAACAGTTTCATTAATTTATTCTATTATATGTATCCCGCCGTCGTTTGTCAAGCGGTTTTTGGGCGGGAAAATCTTAACCCGCCTATTTTGCAAAGGCGGCGGGTGTGTTATAATATGTCTGTATATGCGTACAACCTTACGGGAAGGGGGAATGGGATATGAAACGGCCGCTGCTGTGGGCCGCCGTGGGCACGGCCGCCGCCCTGCTGCTGTTCCTGTCTCTCCCCTTCAACGGCATGCTGGTGGCGCTGGCCTTTCTGCTTGCGGCCCTGGCCGCCTGCATTTTGCTCCGAAAAAGGGAAATGTTCCGGGCCTTTGTCCCCATCCTTTTGTGC
>DXVY01000274.1:326-2475 GCA_019417145.1 Clostridiales bacterium | reverse complement strand
GAGGGCGGGCAGAATCGGATTATGGTCTTTTCCGGCGCCAATATGCGGGTGTCGGTTCAGGATCTGTGCGGCGCGCTTGTAGGGGATTACGACGCGGTCATAACCCAGTTGGAGATTCCCCTGGAAACGGTATTTGCCCTTCGGCGGTTGACAGAGGAAAGGGGCATTCCCCTGATCCTGGACGCCGGTCCGGCCATGTCGCTGGAGCTGGAGCGGCTGCGGGGAATGGAGATCCTCAGTCCCAACGAGACCGAGACGGCCGCCCTCACGGGCATGGAGGTGACCGACGACGCGTCGGCCCTGGGTGCGGCCAAAGTGTTGTTTGAGCGGGCGCAGCCGCGGTATGTAGTGCTTAAGCTGGGCGGCAGGGGCGCGCTGCTGTACGGGGCGCAGGTCCGCCGCTTTTATCCCGCCTGCCCTGTCAAAGCCGTGGATACCACCGCCGCCGGGGACGCCTTTACCGCCGCCCTGACGGTAAAATACATAGAAACCGGCGATATAGACGCCGCCATGGCATACGCCAACCTGGTCGGCGGCCTGACCGTGACCCGGGCGGGCGCGCAGCCCTCCCTACCCACGGCAGCCCAAGTGGAGGCCTTCCGACAGAGCCTGGACCTGTAAATCTACCGGCCGAAAGGCCGGCATATGGAGTCGTGCAGGGGCGCGCCCTGCTGGAATATAGGGAGCAAAAAGAGGAGGTTTTTGTATGCGAAAGCGAATAAAGATACGGATAACGTCTTTCCTTTTGGCGGCCGCCATGGTCCTTGGGTTGTGTGCCTGCGGGGATAAGGAGGGGCAGGATTCCAGTACGCAGGAGCTTAAAAGCGGCGGCGCGGTGATGCTTGTGCCGGGGGACTGGGAAACCATGGAGCAGACGGCCGACAACCTGTCCTGTATGCTGGCCAAGTCGCCGGTGGCGCAGCCGCAGGCGGCGGAAGACGAGAGCGGAACGGCCGACGTCCCCTCTGATGCCTCGTCGCAAGCCGCTTTCAGCGAGTCCGCCAATCAGGTCATCGGGCTGTACAGTTGTCAGGCGGAGGAGGAGATCATCGATCTTGCGGCCTTTAAGGACGATCCCTCGGCCTTGAATGAGCTGCTATATGCCCTGACCGATGAAAGCTTATACCGCAACAGGCCGGTTTCAGTGGACTATCTGGAGGGGCAGCCGCCCATGGTGGTGGCCTCTTTTGTGGAGTATTCCACAGCCACCGCCGGGACTACCTATCTGGTCTATTTCACCGCCCAGGGGGATCGCTGCTACGCTGTGGTCACCTTTGCTCCCGGCCGGTCCCTCTATACCGAGGAGGTCAATCTGGCCGCCGCGGCGGTGGCCACGCTTCAGCTTCCCGGCGGGGAAGGCGGCGGACAGGAGGGAGAATAATATGCGGGAGAGAAAAGGCCGTATTCGCCTGTGCGGCGTTATGCTAAGCGTGGCCATGCTTTTGGGGCTTATGTTTTCCCCGACCGCGTCGGCTTATTATTGCCAGCCTGTGGCGGGTTACTGTACCGGATGCGGCCGGCCTCAGTTTCCCCAGAAGGAACCGCCTGCCGACGGCAAATATACCTGCTATGATTGCCGGGCCAAGAACTTTACATATGTAACCGTTCCCAACTATCCCCTGTGTAAGCTGTGCAAAAGCCAACAGCACTGCGGGAATATCTGGGATATGTGCGACTATTGCATCATGGACGGGGACTACTCCTATTGGGAACCGGGCAGGCTGACCGAGGCGGATAAGCAGGCGGTGCGAAATAACCGCCGCCCCTCTGATATGGATCTAGGCAGGGCCTGTAAGGACCCGGCCTACGCCCTGAAGCTGGCGCAGGACCTGCTGGGCTTGACGGGCGCCGCGGCCCAGGGAGCGGCCCAGGCGCTGGCCAAGCTGGGACAGGACGCGGTGGATCAGGCGCTGCAGTCGCTGCGGGGGGACAAGAGCGGCGGGGGCGTATCGGATTACGAGAGCGGCGTCAAGAAGGCCGAGGAGCTGGCCGGACTGGTGGAAAAGGCGCCGGGCGGAACGGGAGAAAAGGCGGCCGCGCTGGCGCAAAAGGGGATAGCCGCAGTGGAGACGGCCGACGCGCTGCATACCGGCATGACGGCGGCCGAGTGGGAGAAATACCGGGGCGAGCGTGAGCGCAACCCCTACAT
>DXVY01000274.1:0-316 GCA_019417145.1 Clostridiales bacterium | reverse complement strand
ACCGGTATTTCACCGAAGCCGGCCGGGAGGTAGGCGTAAATGTAGAAAAACTGGAACAGTAGAAGACGGCCGGGAAGCAGCAGGCTTCCCGGCCGCTTTGCCAACTGCCGGATATACCGGCCGCCGTACCTTACCGCCCTGTCTTTTATATGTTCCTTTCCCCTTGCCCCGGCCCGAGTGTCTTAGGAGCGTAGAAAAGCCTTTGTATGCACGGCCGCTGCCGGGGACGGGAAGGGTTGATTTTCTTGGCGCATGTTCCTATATTGTGGGTTTTTCTCAGGAAAAAGATTGTAATCACAGGCGGATGGTGATAAAC
>DXVY01000273.1 GCA_019417145.1 Clostridiales bacterium | reverse complement strand
GATCAACCGCCCTACCCGGGTGATCCGCTTGTCGCCGCTCACCGCCCCCCGGACCCCTTCCCGGTCGGCGTCCAACACCATGGAGCGAAATTTATAGATTTGAAAGACCCGGCCGTTTTGGGTCACCCGGTTCTGCTTGAAAAAAATCGGCCCGCCGTCGCACAGCTTGATGGCCAGGGCGGTCAGCAGCATGATGGGGCTGAGAAGGAGCAGCCCCAGGGCCGAAAAAAGAATATCCATGCTCCGCTTGATCACCAGCTGCTCGGTGGACAGCCCCCCGTTGCGACAGATGAGGACGGGCGTGTCGAAAATCTGGCTTTGGTAGCTGTTGTTGACGATAATGTCGTTGACCGACGGCAACAGATAGATCCGCTTGCGGGTAGCGTAGGTATACCGCAGCACCTCGTTCTTAGCCGACTTCTCCAGGTCCCCGATGAGCACCGCCTCATACCGGTCGATCTCCCGCTTGACCGCCTCCATGCCCTGGCTGATGGAGACCCCCTTATCGATCACATACCGCTCCTTGATGCGGCCCATCTTCTGGATCACGTTCCAGTCGTTTCTGTCCTGGCCGTACACCGCCAGAATGTGCCGCGCCTGGTAGAGGCTGAAATAAATGGAGTTGGAGGCCAGCACCCCCGCGGCGATCAGCGCCGTCTGCAACAGGGTGGTTAGGATCAGCGGCGCAGGCTCCAGCAGCTGTCGGGCGATCAAACAGAGGATCATATACATGATGAAATTGGTCAGCAGCAGGGATAAAAACAGACTGTAAACCACCTCATGGATGCGCACCGTGCCGATTTTAAACCCACTGTATAAATGAGCAAATACAAAGAACAACACAGCGTATGCAAATATAACCAGATAGTTGCCCCTGTATTCATAGACCGCTTCTTCATAGTTGCTCCGCCAGCAGCCGATAAAGGCGAAGACCACGGCCACGGCCAGCAGCAGCTTGCAGAGCAGCATCATGCTTTTCCTGAATTTGCGCAGCAACTTCATAGCTAAACATCTTCCCCGCAGCATCCGCGCGCCCATAGACCGGCCCGCGGTTTTCTTATCCGTACACGAAAGAAGGGGGCCGTTTGAAGCCCCCTGTTTGTATTATTTTACCACATGTCCATGCTTTTTACAAGCCGTTTCACCCGGCTCGGCTGTTTTCAGTCCCGGCCGTAGATCTTCTGCGGGGCGCGCTTGTGGGCGGTGGCGGCGTGGGCGCGGCGGATGCGTTCCACATCGGCCGGGTCCCCCTCCCCGGTCTCCATATACCGCTCAATGGCCGCGTAGGTCACGCCCATCTCCTGCTCATCGGTCTGCCCGTCAAAAAGGCCGGCGGAGGGCGCCTTCTCCACAATGCTGGACGGACAGCCCAAAAAGCGGAGGAATGCAAAAACCTCGGTGACGGTCAGATCGCCGATGGGATTAAAATCGTAGGCCCCATCGCCCCACTTGGTGAAATAGCCCATATAGGCCTCGTCCTTATTCCCGGTGCCACAGACAAGGGCCCCCCTGGTCTGGGCGATGGCGTAGACCGTGGCCATGCGCAGACGGGGGTTGATATTGACGGCGGCCGGCCCGCTCACTCCATCCACGGCGTCCGAGGCCTCTATTGCGGTCGTCAGCGTCTCCTTGACGGCGGTCAGGTCCACCTGTGTCACGGCGATGTCGAAGGCCTTCGCCACGGCCAGGGCGTCGTCCCGGTCGCTGCCGTAATTCTGGCTGGAGCCGCAGGGCATGATAACGCCCAGCACATTGTCGCAGGCCCGGCGGCAGAGGATGCCCGCCAGGGCGCTGTCCTTGCCGCCGCTGTTGCCGTACACGATGCCCTTGGCCCCGCTCTCCTTCAGCAGCCCCCGAATCCAAGCCACCCGGTTTTCCAATTCCTTTGCATAATCGCGCATCGCGGATGCCTCCCCTTTCGGTCCCGGCTCCAAGGGGGCCGGACCTCTCTTTGCGTTTTTTTCAGTATACCCCACCGGACGATGGTCTACAAGCCCAAATCCAGACGAATTTCCACAGGCGAATACAGGCGCAAAGTGTCAGGTTCCACCAAACAGTCATAGGCGCACAGCCGCACCCCGGCCCGCTGTGCCCGCCGCAGGGCCTGACCAAAGGCCGGATGGGTGCGGTCGTTGGGGGCGAAATAGGCCGCTCCCTCCATCTGCACCACAAAGAGCAGCCAGGCCTCATAGCCGGCCGCCGCAAGCCTTTCCAGCTCCTCCACATGCTTGATCCCCCGCTGGGTAGGCGCGTCGGGGAAGTAGACGGCGCCCCCCTCCTCCAGTGTCACCCCCTTGACCTCTATAAAGCCCTGCCGCAGTCCGGCGGACGGGCAAAGGGAAGGCTGTCCCCCTGGCTGCGGGAGGGTCGCTGACGGCGGGAGGGCCGCCGGCTGCGGGAAGGTCGCTGACGGCGGGAGGGTCGCCGGCTGCGGGAGAGTCGCTGGCTGCGGGAGGGTCGCCGGCTGCGGGAAGGTCGCCGGCTGCGGGA
>DXVY01000272.1 GCA_019417145.1 Clostridiales bacterium | reverse complement strand
ACGGATTTTGAGCCGGATTATGGGGCTGGCCCTGACCGCCTGCCTTGTGGGCGGGGCGCTGGCGCCGGCGGCCTATGCGGCTGAGGCGAGCGGTCAGGTGAAGATCAAAAGCTTGCGGGCCACCTCCATGGTGCGCAAGGACGGCAGGCAGGAGGTGGAGGCGACCCTGGACAACGGCGGGGCGGCCTTTGACGCCTATGCCAAGGTGACCGTGGGAGATGAGCGGTCCTACATGGCCGAACTGGGAGAGGTCAAGGCCGGGGAGCAGACCGTCATTATCCCGGTGACCGACACCCATGACATGCTGGAGCCGGGGGAGACCACCACCCTGACGGTGGAGCTTTATAACAACAGCCGCGGCTCGGGCAGGGTGCTGGGCAGCTATACCGACGACCAGTGGGCCAGAACCCGGCATTGGGAAATCTATCTCTGCCAGGAGATGCACACCGATTTGGGGTACACGGCCTACCAGGAAGATTTGAAAAACATTTACAGCGGCTATCTGGATACGGTCAAGGAATACATGGAAAATTCGGATAACCGGGAGACCGACCTCCAGAAGTACAAGTACGCCATTGAGTCGGGCTTCATGCTGGGGGAGGCCTATCTGCAGAAGCGCAACGCCGACCAGGTACAGTGGTTGATCGACCGGGTGAAAGAAGGCCGTATGGAGATCGGCGCCGGCCAGTTCAACTACACCATGGAAAATTTCTCCACCGAGGAGGCGGCCCGGGCCACCTATTACAGCAATCGTTTCCTGGTGGATAAGCTTGGGGTGCAGCCCAGCCAGACCCAACGCATGTTCGACAATCCGGCCTTCAGTAAAAGCTATGTGGATTTTGCTGCCAGCGCCGGCATCAAATACGGGTTCCATTCTATGAACCCCGACCGCTCTCCGTATTATAAGAGGCGGCAGTACGATCTGTTCTACATGCAGGGCAATGATCCCAACAATAAGCTGCTGGTTTTCAACGGCAAGCATTATGCTGACAACTACGGCTTTGGCGGGGGACATTTTGACCCATCCTGCAGCGTGGAAGCTGCCGAGACGTCGGTATTGGAGTTGTTCCATGAGCTGGAGGGCAAATCCGGCCGGACGGCCTACCCCTACGACAAGTTCCCCATGCTGTTGGTGCCTTATGCCGACAACCAGCGG
Source organism: Clostridiales bacterium (assembly GCA_019417145.1). GTDB lineage: Bacteria > Bacillota > Clostridia > Oscillospirales > Acutalibacteraceae > Howiella. Next base: position 1,352 of record DXVY01000272.1, on the reverse strand, counting down.
CCCATGGAGGAACAGGTGATCGTGGCCAACGGCCTGAACAAGAAGTGGGACGAGGAAGGCTATGCCTATCCCCGGGTCAAGACCGCTTTCCCGGATGAATTCTTCCAGGATGTGGAGGCCGAGTACGGCGATATGATACCGGTGGAAACCGGCACCGAGGAGAACTGGTGGAACGACGGTTGGGGGACCACGGCCTATGAATCGGGCACCAATAAGCGGGCTGGGACCCTGATCCCGGTGGCCGAGACGGCCGCCTCCTTCTCCTCCCTGTTCGGCGGCGCCGCGTATCCTTATAACGATATTTATGACGCGGTGGAATACAACCTGATTTACGACGAGCACACCTGGGGATCTTCTGGTTACAATGACAGCGATCCCGGTTACCATAAGCAGTTCGAGTGGAAGCGGACCAACGCCTTTGCCGCAAAGAACCTGGCGGAAAAGGTGCTCAGTGGCTCGCTGAATTCCCTGGCGTCCACCGTGCCCACGGCGGGCAAGGCCATTTACGTCTACAATCCCTTAAACTGGGAGCGGGACGACGTGGTAACGGTGGAGGACATCTCGGACTTCCCCGAACACTTTGCCATCAAGGACGGGGATACCTCCATCCCCTATACGGTGGAGGACGGGAAACTTACCTTTGTGGCCCAGGGCATCCCGGCTATGGGCTACAAGACCTTTGCGGTGGAGGAGGTAGCGGCCGCCCCCACCCATGAGAGCAAAGTGACCGCCGGGGCGGACTACATTGAGAACGACTACTACAAGGTGACCTTTGCGGCCGACGGCACGATTTCCAGCATCCTGGATAAGCAGAACGGCAACCGGGAGCTGGTGGACGATGCATCGGAGGCGAAGTTCAACCAGTATCAGTACTACGACGACCACGGCCTTCCCAACAATAGTCAGGGAACGGAATTTACAGAGGATACATGGACGCTGTACAGACCGGAAGAGGAAGAAAGCACCCTGAACATCACGGAAACCGCCGTAGGGGCTACCGCGACCCTGGACACCTCCACCTTCCGGGCGGACAGCATCGTGCAGAAGGTGACGCTGTACAACGACATGCCCCGTATCGACATAGAAAATACGGTGGTAAAAAGCGCGCTGCCGGATGTACTGGATAAGGAAGAGGCCTTCTACACCTTCCCCTTCAAGGCGGAGGACGGGTACGAGATCCGGTATGACCTGCCTGCGGGAAATACGGCAGAGGGCGACCAAATCTACGGCACCTCCACCGAGTGGTACACCGCCAGCAAGTGGGTCAACGTGCAGGATACCGACGGGTATAACATGGCCCTGGCCCTGCCCGACACCAGCCTATTGCAGTTTGGCGAGCGGCGGACGGGCAA
>DXVY01000271.1 GCA_019417145.1 Clostridiales bacterium | reverse complement strand
CGCCCGGCCGGGCGGCCACCAGCATGCCCCATTTCCGGTTCATGTTCCAGGGGTCGCCGGTGTTGTCGTTGAAACTACCCTCGCACTGCACGTTTAAGTAGTTGCTCCATGCGCCGATAACACACGGGGTGCCGCCGAATTTCTCCCGGCCGATGTTGTAGCCTTCATCCAGCAGACGGTTATAGGCAATATTAAAGGCCTCCAATGTTTCGGCCTTGACCTCTTCCGTTGCGTTAACCGCCCAGTCCTGGGGCGTGCCCTCTGTGGTGGTGGGTCCCCAGCTTTCCGGCCAGGTTAAATGAAGATCCACATCCTCGCCGGTTGCGATCTGCAATTCGGCCAGCTGGGTGCCGGAAGTCGAACCGTTATTTGCGGTGATATCCAGTTTATACTGGCTGTAGGCCGTAGGCTGAGAGACGGCGTAGACCTTGCGCTCGCCCCGCTGGGAAAAGCTCTGATTCTCCTGGCTGTCTATGACCGTCCAGGCGTCGGCATCTGCGTTCCGGCCGGAAAGGGTCCAGGATTTGGGATCCATGTCCTCCGAGCCGTCGGCGGAAACCAGGGCGTAGTTGGCAATGGCCTCCTCGTAAAAGATGGTAAAGGAAACGGTGATCGGCGTATCGGCCGATGGGGCCGTCGCGGTGGCAAATTTGGTGTCGATCTTGTGGTCGAAAAGCATGCGCTTGCCCTCCTGGGCGGAGGTTTCGGCGCTGCCTGCGATGCTGTTGACGGATACCGTGCTGCTTACGTCGCCCTTTAAATAGGACATGCCCGCCTGTTCATCGGCGGCAAGTCCGGTCATGGACAGGCCGCCGCCTGTAACGGCGGCTGAGGCCAGCATAGCCCCGGACAGGAGCGACGCTACAGCCTTGCGTATGGATACATGCATGGTGAATACCTTCCCTTCTTTTTTACGTCTTTAAGGGCTACAAGAACCCTGTATGGTCTCTATTCTACCATGCTTTTACACAATTGCAAGCGGCAAATATTCAGAATATTTTGTCTTTTAGCCATATGCGGTCGACGATTGTGGGCGTTCGGCCCAAAGGCGGCGACTGATGGTTTCAGGATGAAGACCGTCAGACGAGGGGAAAATAAAAAAGCGTTCAGCCCATATGAGCTGAACGCAACGCCTTATTTTTCCAGGAGCGCAATGACCTGCTTTTTGGACTGCATGCCCACTGTGGCGCCTGCCGGCTGTCCGTTTTTCATGACCACCAGGGTGGGAATGCTCATAACGCCGAATTCATTTGCCAGCTCGGGCTCCTCGTCGATATTGACCTTGCAGACCTTGACCTTGCCCGTGTGTTCTTCCGCCACCTCGTCCACAATGGGCGAGAGCATGCGGCAGGGCGCGCACCAGGGAGCCCAGAAATCCAGCAACACCGGTTCGCTGGCCTCCAAAACCTCGTTTTTGAAATTTCTTTTGTTAATATCGATAACAGCCATGTCTTGCTCGCTCCTTTCAAAATGTAGGGGGTGATTGATTTGCATTCTTAGTATACGCAGAGAAAAGCGCAAGGTCTGTGACCATATCACATTACCGAATACTTCCAGCGGCCAATCCCTTCAAAATATTGGTATCCAGAATGGTAATTCCTCCGCGGGACAGGGATACCGCCCCTTCGGCCTGCAGGTATTTGAGCATTCGGGTCACCACCTCTCTGGCCGTGCCCAAATGACGGGCCACAGCCTCGTGGGTCAGCGGCAGGGCGTCGCCGCCTATGAGCGCGCTCTCCTCCAGGAGAAAGGCTGAAAGCCGGGCGTCCATCCGCTTGTACAGCACCTGATCCAGCAGCCACATGACGCTGGAAAAGCGGTCGGCCATCAGCTCGTTTGTAAAATTAGCCGCCGCCGCCGATTCCCGCATCAGAGACCGAAAAACATCCGCGGGAATGTGGATAAGGTCGGTATCGGACGCGGCCTCTACCTCCATATCAAACTGAAGCCCCCGCAGGATGCAGGAGGCTGAAAACAGGCAGATATCCCGCTCCAGCAGCCGGTAGAGGGTAATTTCCCTTCCCTCCTCCGAAAGGGAAAAGACCCGGAGTTGGCCCCTTTCCACGATGAGCAGTCCAATGCAGTCCAGGCCGCCCCCATGAACCGTTTCGCCCTTGCGATAGCGCTTTCGGGCGGCCGATCGCGCCAACGCTTTTTTCTGGCCGTCACTGAGAGACGTCCAAAAGGGGAAATATTCTTCCAAATCCATTTTTCCCCTCCTTCCCCATTTTCCTATATTATACCAACCCTATTCCCAATGCGCAAGGCGAACAAAGGCCCCGTCCGCTCGAACTTGAGCGGACGGGGCTCGGGCATATGCCGATTGCCTTTTCCAATCTGTGCCTGAAGGGGCGCCTTAGCCCTGGCGGGCCAGGATCTTGCAGATTTCCATCACGTCGGCGATGGTGATTTCTCCGTCGCCGTCCAGGTCGCCCCGCTTAACCTCGTCGTCGGTGGGATCGGTTCCCGCCGACTCTCTGGCCATAACCTTGCAGGCCTCCATCACGTCGGCGATGGTCAC
>DXVY01000270.1 GCA_019417145.1 Clostridiales bacterium | reverse complement strand
CCCTTACAGCGTCGGAGGCGGGCCGATGGTTTTCCACCCTCCCGCTCCGGCAGGCGTGAGCATGGGAGGCGCGGACGTGGAAAAGAAGGTTCTGGTAGGCATGAGCGGCGGCGTGGATTCCACGGCTGCCGCCCTGCTGCTGCGGGAAAAGGGGTACGACGTGCACGGCCTGACCCTGCGTCTGTGCGACGGCGGGGGGGAGGCCGAGGCCGACGCGCGGGCGGCGGCGGAGAGAATAGGCGTTCCCCATCGGACCGAGGATTTGCGGGCCGCCTTTGACCGGGAGGTGGTCGCCCGGTTCGTGGATGGGTATGTGCAGGGGAAAACGCCCAATCCCTGTACCATTTGCAACCGGTATATCAAGTTTGGCATCATGCTGGACAGGGCCCTGGCGCTGGGTATGGATTACCTGGCCACCGGCCATTATGTCCGCCGCCGGCAGGACCCGGGCACAGGGCGGGTGTTTTTGGGAAAAGCGGCCGACCGAGCCAAGGATCAGACCTATTTTTTGTATGGACTGACCCAGGCGCAGCTGCAAAGCGCCCTGTTCCCGTTGGGGGAGCTGCGCAAGGAGGAGGTTCGGGAGCTGGCGGCCGCCCGCGGCCTTGCCAACGCCCGGCGGCGGGACAGCCAGGATATCTGTTTCGTCCCCGACGGGGACTACGCCGCCTTCATCGAGGCATATACCGGGCAGGCCGCCCCGCCCGGGGATTTCGTGGATCCGGCCGGGCGGATTTTGGGCCGGCATCAGGGCCTGATCCGCTATACCATCGGTCAGCGCAAGGGCCTTGGAATGGGTTTTGGCCGGCCGTTATATGTGGCGGAGAAGCGGAGCGATACGAATCAGGTGGTGCTGGCCGACCAGGAGGCCCTCTTTGCCCGGCGGCTGCTGGTGGAGGAGCTGAATCTACAGGCGGCGGACCGGCCGTCCGGCTCCCTGCGGGTGCAGGCCAAGGTGCGGTACCGGCAGGCCGAGCAACCCGCCTGGCTGCATTTCCTTGGAGAGGGGGAGGCCCTGGTGGAGTTTGACCGGCCCCAACGGGCTGTGACGCCGGGCCAGGCGGCCGTTTTTTATGATGGGGACACGCTGCTGGGCGGCGGGATGATTCGCGGTGCCGTGTAGGCGCTCGCAGACTTTCCGACGCCGGCGACGGGCAGGAATCTAATAAAGGGTGAGGAAGAATATGGGAGTTTCAACAAGACAGTTGCAGGATCGGATCCAGCGTCTAAAAAAGGAGAAGAAGGCGGTCATTCTGGCCCACAGCTACCAGAACCAGGAGATTCTGGAAATTGCGGACAAGACGGGGGATTCCTTTGCGCTGAGCATGGCGGCCAGGGATCTGCCGGCCGGGACGGTGCTTATGTGCGGGGTCCACTTTATGGCCGAGACGGTCAAGATTTTGTCGCCGGAAAAGAAGGTGGTGCTGGCCCATCCCGGCGCCGGCTGCGCCATGGCCCGGCAGGTGGGACCGGCTTATGTGCAGGAGTTTAAAAAGACCCATCCGGACTATGCGGTGGTGTGTTATGTAAACACGACGGCCGCGCTGAAAGCGGTTTGCGACGTCTGTGTGACCTCTTCCTCCGCAGTGCAGATTGTGAGGAAAATGGAGCAGAAAAACATTCTGTTTTTGCCCGACTGCAATCTGGGCGCCTATGTGGCGGCCTGTGTGCCGGAAAAGCATATACAGCTTTTCCAGGGGGGCTGTCCGGTACACGCCTCGGTGACCGCCAAAGAGGCCAAAAACGTCCGGGCGGCCCATCCGGGCGCGGCTCTGCTGGTCCATCCCGAGTGCCTGCCTGAGGTGACGGCCCAGGCCGATTATGTGGGCTCCACCGCGGGTATTATGGAATACGCCCGTCGTTCGGAGCAAAAGGAGTTTATCATCGGCACCGAAATGAGCATCGCTTCCACCCTGTCCTTTGAGATGCCGGAGAAAAGGTTTTATCTTCTGTCCTCCAAGCTGATCTGTCCCGATATGCGGCTGACCACCTTGATGGATGTCTGTCTGGCTCTGGAGGGGATCGGCGGAGAGGAGATACGGCTGGAAGAGGAGGTCATCCGGGCGGCCAGAGGGTGTATCGACGAGATGATCCGGCTAGGCAGTTGAGAAACGGGCTGCGGGCCGTCGGGAAACCGGCGGCCTTTTTTGTTATGCTTTTCCCACCGGACCGGTAAAGGGGTGGAAAGTTCATAGTGTATTCATAAATATGCAGTAAACTAAGAAAAATTGTAGGAAAAGATGCATGGGGCTTTATGGAACGTTTACATAGGGAGCACAGTCGGCCCATAATCATTTTCTATAGTTATTATTGGATGCAGGACATAAGCCGCCGCCGGAAGAGGCCGGCGCGGTTTAGTGGAAGGAGCGCGACATGGCTGTGAAAATTCTCGTGGTGGACGACGACACCAATATCTGTGAACTGCTGCGGCTCTATCTGGAAAAGGACGGCTTTGAGACCATCGTGGTGCACGACGGCGAGGCGGCCCTGGAGGAAGTGAGCCGGCACAATCCGGACATGATCCTGCTGGATATCATGC
>DXVY01000027.1:8169-13238 GCA_019417145.1 Clostridiales bacterium | reverse complement strand
CGGGCCGACCGCTGCATCGCGGTCAACAGCCTGGAGGCCAGGGTGCCCTTCGGCGATCTGGATTTTGTGCGCTATGTCATGTCCGTGGACCCGGAGCGGAAGAGGAACACCCATAGCAAGGGAAAGTATCTTCTGCGGCAGGCATTTAGGGGCGATTACCTGCCGGAAGAGATCCTGTGGCGGGAAAAGGCGGCCTTTAGCGACGCTGTGGGCCATAGTATGGTGGACGACCTAAAGGAGTATGCCGAGGACGTCTATATGGGCAACGGCTGGAAAAGACTTTGCGGTCGTTATACTGCCCATCCGCCCTTTACCAAGGAATCCCTTCTATACCGGGAAATTTTTGAAAAATATTATCCCGGCCAGGGCGGGATGATTCCCGGCTTCTGGATGCCCAACAGGACCTGGGAGGGCTGCGACGTGGACGATCCTTCGGCCCGTGTGTTGAAAAACTACGGCGATAGCGGAAGGTAGCCCATTTTCTTGCTTTTTTCTTATCCTGCGCCGAACATGTCCCGCCCTTTTTTCCGCAAGGGCCGGCATGTTTGGACGGCAGGCCGTTCCATAACCCGCGCCGGCAGTCGCCCTCTTGCCTTAGCCTCATACAGTTGCTCATTTCCTCCGATAGCATGTTTTGTCCGTTTTCAGGGCGACTGCCGTGCCGCGGAAAAAGTATTTGCCAACAGCCGGGCGCTTTTGCAATGGGAAGCGTCCGGCTATTATCATTGTAGTGTAAGCGATAATAAACCACCGGCTATGCCGGGGAGAAAAGAAATTTATCGATACAAGAGCTCCTCCCTGTAGCTAAAATAGATGCAGGTTTGGCGGCCGTATTACGAAGCCAAAGGAGGAATTGTCAACGACCGGTCTAGCACATACCATATGGAACTGCAAACACCATATAACCCTTGTGTCCCTATATCGCAGGCAAGAAGGGTAAGGGAGGCTAAAGGCGAACATTGGGCATATATTCGAAAAATATGGGAGCAAAATATTTTAGCTTCAAACGGCGAGCAAAGCGAGTCCTTATAAAAACACTAGGAAGTCAAAAGATTTGTGCCAAAAAGTTTTGTCTGTTTGTGGGCTGCGGAACAAGTGGTAGAATATTCAGCGCCGCTCTTGGCTCTTATGAAAGATTTGTCGGTGTGTAGCCCTTCTAGGGCCGTCCCAGGCCCCGGCTTTGCCGGCGGTCCTTTTGTCGGTAGGAGATGGCGGTCGCTAACATATTTGGGATGGGTGAAGGGCATACTACCTCCGAGGTGATAGCCATGGCGAAAAAAGGGATGAAGCGCCCGGAATGGACCCATACCAAAGCCCGGAACGCCGCGCCTCCCGTGCCAGAGGTGCAGGGAAAGGCCCGGCATGGCAAGGCGCATGTCCGCCCCATCATAGCGGGCACACAACCGCCCGCCCAGAAGGTTTACCACCGGCCGCCGGCCCCGAAGCGGGACGCGCCGTCCGACGCCTACGCCGTGCTGGACAACGACCTGGCCCGGGACAACCTGGAAAACGATCTGTCGGCCGCCGACCGGCAGGACCTTTGAGCACCCCAGGCGATCCGCGCATGATCCGTCCCCCATCCCGTCGGCGCATACCATTGACGGCGCTGGACGCCAAAAGACCCGTCCCGTAAACACGGGGCGGGTCTTTTCCTGCCACGACTAAAGCGGGGAGGGGAAGGTCAGGGCTTTCGCGCCAGTATCTTGCAGATTTCCATGACATCGGCGATGGTGATACCGTCGTCACCGTCCAGGTTTCCCAAGACCAGCTCCTCTATAGCGGGAGGCGTGCCGGTCGATTCTCGGGCCATGATTTTGCAGGCCTCGATAACGTCGGCTATGGTTACCTCTCCGTCAAGATCCAGGTCCCCGCGTCCGTCTTTTGCAATCAGGGTGAGTCTATAATCCTTTTTGTACCGTCCGTTGGAAGAGGTAACGGTGATAGCCAGCGAGGTAATAGGTCCGCGGACGCTGCTGACCGACTCCACATTTCCGTCGGCTTGCAGGACGACCCGTTGGGCATCGGCGGCCCGGTCGATCGTAACCGTCCCGCTGCGATCCTTGGAAAAATCATACAGCGGCGCGTCGTCCAGACTTGCCGCGTGCAGGGCGGCGTCGCTCTCCCCCTCAAAGACCTGGGCGAAGGTCTGGGCAATAGCGGCATAGCCCCTGTCGTCGGGATGGATGCCGTCCCGTTCAAACCATTCGGGGTGGTTGGCGGTGACGGCGTTGATGTCCACAAAGGTAAAGCCGTATTCCTGGGCCAGCCGTTCCACCAGGTCGGATATGGTGACGTTGATGGCGGTATACCGCGCGGATTCGGGATCGAGGTAATACCAGGCGGGGGAGGCCAGCACGATGACGGGATCGGATTCCAGAGAGGCGTATTCCTGGATCAGGGCCCGGAAATCCGCCTCTATATTGTTCTTACAGTTTTCCCAGTTGGCCACCTGTGCGTCGTTGGTGCCCAGCATGAGCAGAACGTAATCAGGCTGGAAGGCCTTGCTCCGCTCATAGGATGTGGTGGACCAGTAGGGATAGTTACCGTTTTTGCAAACGGTGGTGCCGCCCACGCCACCGTTGTAGACCCGGTAGTCATCCCCCAGCAGCTCCTGTAGATTGACCGGATAGGACTTCTCGGCCACTCCGCCCCAGGTTATGCTGTCGCCCACGCAGGAGATGCGAATCGGCCGGTCCAGCAGGTCCTGGATAACGGCTTCGGCGTTCAGAAGGTCCTGGTAATTGGAAACCGACAGCTTCTCCAGGCCGTCCAGCCGGTCAAAGGCCGCCCGGGCGTCGGCCGCCGCCTGCCGGTCGCTCATAGATGGGTGGTCGGAAAGTAGACCGATCAGCGCCTGGACCTGTTCCACAGCCTCCCGCTCGTCGTCGGTAAGCTCTCTTTCGACGTATACAGTCACGGTGTAGACCGCCGTCTGTCCGTTTTGGGAGGTCACGGTATAGGCTACGGGCTGGGTAAAATCGTGGGCCGCGCCGGCGCTCCGGTCACAGGTCGCGGCCTGGTTGATGCTAAAGGAGGGGACAAGGGAGGAGAGGTCGGTCCCCGCCGGCATCAGCACGTAGATCTGATGACCATCGGCCAGGGTGCGCCCGCCCGGGATAGAATAGTCGGTCAGGGAGACGTCGCTACCGGCGCCTATCTCAAAACGGGCGTCTCCAAAGCAGATGTGGTCGTTGACGCTGCTGGTGCCGCAATCGTTTCGGATGGCGAGGGTCTGGGCGCCGTAGGGAATGAGCAGCTCCACGGATTCGCAGTGGCCGAAGGTCAGCCGTTCAGTCTCATAAACCTGTTGGCCGTCGATATAAAAGGTTATCACATTCTGCTGATCGTAGCTGCTGCCCTCCTTATGGTCGTTGATGCCCACCGCGGTTCTGAAGCGCTCCGCCCCCTCCGGGATGGGAATCTCCAGTACGGCGGCCGTCTGGTCGTTGGGCTCCAGGCCAAAGCCCTTGGTATATTCCACGCCGTCCAGCATAATGGGCTGCTTTTTGCAGGTACATTGGTCGAAAACCAGGGTGCCCCCCGACTGAAAGTTCATGCCGATGTGGTCGGGCTGGGCGTACTGCTTCAGGTCAAAATAGTCCATATCCGATACAAAGACGACCTCCTCCTCGTAACCGACGACCTGGCGGTCGGTGGAGGCCAAAAGAATATAGTCCACCGTAATGCGGTCCCCGCCCGTCTCGGACAGGGCGGTGGTCTCCAGCCGGAGGATATTTTCCCCCTCGTCGAGCGGGATGTCCTTGACCTGGAAGGTCACCATATCGTTTTCGCTTCCGTAGGCGCGGTCGTTAAAATCACGAGGCTCGCCGGCAGGAGAGCCGTTGATATAGAGCTGGTTTACGCCGCTGGTGGGATGGAGGCGATAGACGTAGGACAGGTCGTAACGCCCCGCTTGCTGGATTTGTATGTGAAACTCTATGAAATTTCCCACCGTACCCACGGTATTTTCCACCCGGATATAGCTTCCCGAAACGCCGTTGCCGTAATCGAAGTAATCCTGGTTTGCACCGGCGTAATAGTCGATATCCGCCAGATCCATGTTTTCGGTCTCCAATATGTACCGGTCCGATAGGACCATGTCGGCCGAGACCGAAAACCCGGCTGGCCAGAACCCCAGCGCCAGGATAAGACACAGCAGTATAGTTAATTGTTTTTTCATAGACATCCTCCCTTTATACCTTTTGTTGTCTTGTATCATAATATGGTTATAAATTCAATGCAATTGCCAAAAAGACCAAAAAGAAATTGTAAATCTAAACATTTGGTGCTATGATAAAAAAGACGAGAAGGAAAGGGGGCGGAAGGATGCGGCGAATTTATGAATACGCGGACGCGAGCTTTGTATACCATCACAGTATCGACCACCGGCCCGACCCGGCGGAATATCCTATGCACGCCCACGATACCCATGAGCTGTTCTACTTTATATCCGGTCACGGAAGCTATTTGGTGGAGGGGAATCCATATCCCCTGCGGCCGGGGGACCTGATGCTCATGCGGGCGGGGGAGGCTCATAAGCTACAGATCCTACCCGATCGCCCTTATGAAAGGAAGGCGTTGAGCTTTCGCGACCAGGCGGTGCGGCCTTTTGACCCGGACGGCCGGTTGATGGCCCCCTTTACGGAGCGGGGGCTGGGTCGCCGGAATTTGTATACCGCGGCCGAGCTGCACGATAGTTGCGTGGAGTTGTGCTTCCAGAACATGGAGCGGATCGCCCGGGCGGGGGAGCCGGAGCTGGCCTTTCCGTGCTTCCTCTATCCTCTGCTGTGCGAGATCCGGCAGCGATTTGTCGCACAAAAGGAGGGGGAACGGCCGCCGGCCGACCTTGCGGCCGAGATTGTGGAGTATATCAACCTGCACTTATGCGACGAGCTTTCCCTGGATCTTATCAGCAGCCGGTTCTACATCAGCAAGACCCATCTGAACCGGTTGTTTCGACGGGCTGTGGGCTCGTCTGTTTGGGAGTACATCCATATCAAACGGCTGATGCAGTGCAGGCGGATGATCGCCGACGGGACGCCGGCGGCCCTGGCCAGCGCCCAATGCGG
>DXVY01000027.1:3108-8159 GCA_019417145.1 Clostridiales bacterium | reverse complement strand
ATTCGTCCTTTTACCGTGCTTATCGCAAGCTTTTTCACGCGGCGCCCACCAGGGATCACGCCGATCTGACCGGCGTGGATTTTGTCAGCGGATTCGTGAAATAGCGCGGGGGCTGTTCTTGCCTTGGCCGGGGTGGGGGCGGTGTTGTGAAAGGCGCAATGGGAAGGGGACAATCCCTGTTTATACAGAAGGGCGTATAAACGACGCATAGAGGGTGATCCGCAAAGCGGCGAGCGGAATCGGCCATAATCTCGGTCCCTACACGGATGGTGGCAAGGAAAGCCTTTTAATTCCGCTTTTCAAAACGCCTTCTGGATGCACGGGTCAAATGTAATTTGCCTTCTATTTTGTGTCCGTCTTGATTCTTTGTATCAGGGCGGACAATTTGCGTTTATCTTCTTTTCTGCACACAAAGTGATAGACAACGGCGGCCTCCGGATCCAACACGGGAACCACCACGCGGTTTTCCGGCCTGCCCGCCCAGCGCATGGCTAAATCCAAGGTGAAGGACGGAAGCGCCGAGGCCTGCACCAATTCATTGAAATCCTCCTGCTCTGTCTGAACAAGGGCACGGGTCAAGGGCATCTTTTGCCGACATACGCCCCTCCAAAACCCAATTTGAGAAAGCAGCAGGATGCTTTCCCCATCGATGTCTTTAAAATAGAGCCCTTTGGAGTGGGAAAGGGGATGGGTGGGGGACAGGGAGAAATAGAGCCGCTCTTTTTCAAAGGGAAAACAGCAATATGTCGGCTCCTCTGACGGGAAGGGGAGAATAATGAATTGATACACGCCGCTTTTGAGGCCGTCGACCAACGCATCCGTATCCTTCATCTCAGAGGACACGGTCATTTCCGGATATAGCTGGGAAACCAGAGAAACCAGTCCCCATAAGGGGGCAAGCGCGCAGGAGCCAATGGAAATGGTGCGCTGGCTGCGGTCAAGGATCCGCACCTGCTCTACCAAATCATGGGCCTGCTGTACTACCCGCCGGGCCTGCTCCACGGCAAGCTCTCCGCATTTGTTGAGTCGGATTTTATTTTTCTGCCTGTCAAACAGTGTGACCTGTAAAATGTTCTCCAGCTTCTGCATGGAGCGGCTCAAGGCCGGCTGGGAAAGATGCAGCCGCTCGGCGGCGCCGGACATAGTGCCGCATTCCGCAATAACCAGCAGCTGGACCAGTTGGTTTAGTTCAATCATTAAAAGGGCGCTCCTTTCTGTTCACTATGCGTTTTGATTATACCACATTTCGTAACCGGTATTGTACTTTTTTCCGAAGTTAACTTACAATAATCCTAGAAAACGAGGTGGGGGATGCGTGTTGAAACGGAAAAGGAGCTTGCTTTTCCCCCTGCTTTCCGTCATGGTATTCTGTCTTGCCGCCTGTGGTATTATCGACGCCGATCCTTCTTTTGTTTCACAGAATGGATCCGCGACCAAAGCAGAAACGGCTCTTTCCGCCGAATCGGGAGGGAAACAGAATCCGGAGCCGGCTCCATCGGCGCCGGAAGATATTACAGTCGGCACCCAGGTGCAACGCGGCTTTCTCAACGACAACGTCCTGCATACGGAGGCATACGGCGATATTCATTACAGCAGCTATATCCCCGATAGCTACGACGGCAGCGAATCTTATGCGCTGTTCATCACGCTGCCGGGATGGGAAGGGTTGTATTTCCAGGGGGTCGGCGCCAATATGGTGGAGGATTTCGGGACGCAGGCTCCGAAATACAATGATAAGATGATCGTCCTCTCCACACAGCTGGATGATTGGGGCGAGACATCCGCCGATATGACCATCGCCCTGACCGAATACTTTCTCGCCCATTATAATATCGACCCGGAAAAAGTGTACCTCCACGGGATGTCCGGCGGCGGGGAAACGGGATCTTTGGTGATGGAAAAGCGCCCGGAGCTGTATGCGGCCTACCTTGCCACCAGCACCCAGTGGGACGGCGATTTGGAAGCGTTAGCACAAGCGCGGACGCCGGTTTATCTGGCTATCGGCGAAGACGACAGCTATTACGGCTCAGAGCCCCTTAAACGGACCTATCGGACGCTGCATGGCCTTTATACGGCGCAAGGGCTATCCCAAGAGGAAATCGATGAAATCTTAGTCCTCGACGTGAAAGGGCAGGACTATTTTGGGGAGCGTGGATATACGGACCAGCATGCGGGAGGGCAGGCCTTTGCCCATGACCCAGCAGTTATGGGCTGGCTGTTTAGCAAATAATCGATAAAAGGCGATAAAGATATGAAACAAAAACGCTTCAGACAAAGACTTTTGAAAGCCGGTACCCTTCTTCTGCTTTTGACGCTCGCACTGACGGGATGCTCGGACGGCACAGCTTCGGACGGCACACGAGAGGCATCGATGCGGACGCAATCAAATGGAAAGGCGTCAGAAGGATCCCCTCTGCTTCCGGAAGAATCGGAAGTGCGGGCGGGCGCCCATGAGCATACGCTGGCCACGCCGTCTGATTTTCCGGAAAGCTATGACTACGGCAGCGGCCGTTACACCGATTGGGATTATAGCCAATCCAGTCGTCGCCTGCCGGAACCGGAGGGCAACGAGACCGTACGCAACACGGCTCCTGACCTCACCAAAATCCAAGCTCTGTATTTGTGGGAGGAAGGAAATTTCCCGGCTCGGACGGAGGCGGCCGGCGCCAATTTTGATCCCGTGGATTTTCGTCCCTATCTCACATCTATCCCCGTGCGCGAAGGGACAGAGGTAAAGGGAGCGGTGATACTACTGGCGGGCGGGGCTTTCCAGGCGCGGGCCAACTACACCGATACCCTGCCCACCGCCGCCCACCTGCGGGAGCTGGGATACCAGACCATTATTGTGGACTACCGCCTGAAGAAGCACTGGCTCTCATGAAGGAGTACGGCGTGGTGCCGGAGGCCTGGGGCCCCTTTGCCGAGGGCAAGCACGGTATCTTTACCCATCCGGTGTTGACCGAGATCGGCAAAAAGTACGGCAAGAGCGCCGCCCAGGTGGCCCTGCGCTGGAATGTGCAGCGGGGCGTTGTGGTGATCCCCAAATCCGTCCACAGGGAGCGCATGGAACAGAATATCGCCATTTGGGACTTCCAGCTCAGCGATGAGGATATGGCTCAAATTGCCAAGCTGGATGTTGGCCACAGCGAAATCGTGGACCACAGCGACCCTGGCTTTGTCAAGATGCTGCACGGCATGAAAATCCACGAATAAAGTGAGGCCGCGACTGTTGAATCCAAAGCTTTATAACAAACTTTTTATGGCAAAAACAGGGAAGGTCGGCGGGCTCTTATGCCTGCCGGCCTTCCCTGCGAAACGGAGATAGGGGACCTATTGCCGCCATGGATCTTGGGCACAGCGAAATGATTGACCGGAGCGGTTTTGACACGGCCCGACGCTTGCGTTGCGCAAAAAGGTACGGGCAAATCGGCGAAATGAAGAAGACGGATATCCGCTGACGAGATATCCGTCTTTTATAGTATCATACGATGCCGGTGCGGTACCTGTGGCGTTCTTCGCCGTACGGAAGTCCGAACCTGCCCTTGATAGCGTTCCGCTTGCGCCGCAGACCGCTCTGTCCGCCACCATCCGGCCGCCGGACAGGGCGGAAGGGCTATTTTTTGTTCGTATGAATATTGGTATAGGTCTCCCGGTATTGCCGCGGTGTGATTCCCTCGTGATATTTGAACATCTTCAAAAAGAGATTGTAATCGTCGATGCCCAGCATGGGCGGAATGGCCTTGAGGGGATATTCCCCGCTCAGGATAAAGGCCTTGGCCTTGTTCATCTTAACCGTGTCAATATATTTTTTGATACCCATGCCGCAGCTCTTTTTAAAAAGCCTGGTGAGATAATCCCGGTTGTAGCCAAATCGCGCCTCGATGTCCTCCAGGGTGATGGCCCGGTCGTAATGTACACGGATCCATTCCTGGATCTCCTTGATCAGCCTGTTGCCTCTGCCGTTTGCCTGGGCCCGGGAAAGCAGAACCTCCACAATGGCCAGTCGGAGCAAATAGGACTGACAGTCGGCGGGATACTCCGGCGTATTGCAGTAGTGGAGCAGCTGCTTTAAAAGAATGCGCATATTGCTGTCGGACAGCACGTCGGCCTGGGAAGGGGAGACAACGGGGGGCGCCCCGTCGGGAAAGACGAAATGGATCCAGTAAAAGGAGACCTTTTCCCGGGTGGGAAAAAGGCCGTGGTGCTCCACGCCGGGGCGCAGAAACAGCGCCTGGTTTTCCCGCACCGTATATGCGACGGCATCCTCGGCGATAGCCAATGCGCCCTGCATGACAAAAATCAATTCATAGCTGTTGATAACCCTGGCGGGATGGATCCATTCGCCGTCGGAAATGAACAGCCCCGCCGAAACCACCCGCAGGGGCGTCTCTAAAAATTTTTGCAGATCAAACATATCGGATTTTCTCACTTTTCCTGCTGTATTTCGCATTGTAATCTAGAGAGCGCTTTTGTACTATTGTAGTATAATCCATGCAAAAAATCAACGGTACCGTGGGGGCGGCGGAGGATGCGCTTTGCCATGGGGTGCGCATTTTCGTACCCGCGGCCGGTATGCGGGGAAAGGATGATTTTGATGGGAAAACGGATGGTTTCAAAGAAACTTGCCGGCAGGGGGCTGGCCGCCCTTTTGTCTGCGGCGCTGCTGTTGAGCGCCCTGCCCGGGAGCGCGGGTATGGCGGCCGCGGCCACGGAAAAGAGGGGCAACGACGCCTATGTTTCCAACCAGGGCGAGCTGCTGGACGAGGCTTTTGAGGCCCTGCCCCTGGGCGCGGTGCAGCCTGCCGGCTGGCTGAAGGATCAGCTCACGCTGCAAAAGGACGGGATCACCGGCGCCATGGAGGCGTACGAAATTTACGGTCCCAACAGCGCTTGGCTGGGCGGAAATGGGGATTCCTGGGAAAAGGGGCCCTACTATGTGCGCGGCCTGGTGGCGCTGGCCTATACGCTGGACGACCACGAGCTCAAGGAGAAGGCGCAGAAGTGGATTGACTGGTCCCTGGAAAGCCAGCAGGAAAACGGCTATTTCGGGC
>DXVY01000027.1:0-3098 GCA_019417145.1 Clostridiales bacterium | reverse complement strand
ACAATGACTGGTGGGCGCGCATGCCCATGCTTATGGCCATCCGGGATTATTACGAGGCCACCGAGCGCACGGGAAAGACCGACGAGCGGGTGCTGCCCTTCTTTGAAAAGTATTTTCGGTATCAGCTGGCCGAGCTGCCCGCCCGTCCGCTGGACAGCGCCTGGGGTTCGGCCCGAGGCGGCGACAATATGGAGGTGGTCTATTGGTATTACAATAAGACCTATGATCCCGCCAATCCGGAAAAGAGCGACTGGCTGCTGGAACTGGCCGCGCTGCTGGCCAGCCAGTGCAGCATGGGCGGCCAGTCCCTCACCGACGCCTTTACGGATACCACCGTGCGGCAGCATGTGGTCAATACCAGCCAATCCTTAAAGCAGCCGGTGCTCTACTACCAGCAGACCGGGGATTTGAAGGATAAAAACGCCTTTTATAACGCCCTTTTGAACATCAGCATCGACCATGGCCGCATCGATGACATGCCCAACGCCGACGAGGGAGCGCGGGACAATAATCCCACCAGAGGCACCGAGCTGTGCAGCATTGTGGAGTCCATGCTGTCCACCGAAATCGCTGCCCGCATTTTGGGCGACGCCACTCTTGGCGACCGGCTGGAGACCCAGGCCTATAATTCCCTGCCCGCCGCCTACGCCCCCGATTACCTGGGCAACGCCTACTATGTGCCCCAAAACCAGGTCATGGCTACCGCCGGCCGACACGAATTCGAGCAGGACCACGGGGACGACGCGGCCTTCGGCGCGCCCAGCGGCTATGAGTGCTGCTTCCCCAACAACCATATGGGTTGGCCCAAGTTTGTCCAGAGCATGTGGATGGCCACGCCGGACAACGGCCTTGCGGTTCTTTCCTACGGCCCCAACACCGTGACGGCCACGGTGGCCGACGGCAAAACCGCCCAATTCAACCAGGACACCACCTATCCCTTTGACGACGCGATTGAGATTACCTATAACGGGGAGGATGCGACCTTTCCCCTTCAGCTGCGCATGCCGGACTGGTGCGCATCCCCGTCTGTCAAGGTCAACGGACAGGCGCAAACCGGAATGGTCAGCGGCTCCTACTTTACGGTGGAGCGCGCCTGGACCAAGGGGGATACGGTGGAAATCCAGTTTCCCATGTCGGTGGAGACCACAACCGAATACCACAATACCGTATCGGTCAAACGGGGACCGCTGCTCTACTCTTTAAAGATTGAAGAGGACTGGCGGGAGTATACCGACGACGTCAGCCAAATGCGGGGAATTCAAACCGCTCCAAGGGGCGGCCTAAAGAACCGGGAGGTCTATCCCTTAAGCGACTGGAACTATGGCCTGATTGTGGATGAAGCCGATCCCAATGCATCCTTTACCGTGGTGGAGCAGACCGATGCGCTGGCACAGCAGCCTTTCAGTGTGGCGGGAGCGCCGGTCATTTTAAAGGCCAAAGGCCAGTTGATCCCTGAGTGGACCCTGGACGGCAATATTCCCAGCACCCTGGGCTATGGCACGGTGGCTTACGACGCGTCCTTGGTGCGGGATATCGAACTGATTCCCTTTGGATGCGGCCGGCTGCGGATCAGCCAGTTCCCCAAGGTGGGGGAATGCCAAACCGAGCGTATCGTTTTTGACGATGTGGATACCTATTCTATCGACGGACAGACCGTGCAGGAGATCAACCATGTGATCGTCCCGGAGGCTGCGGAGTATCATATGACCGTCACCTATTCCGGCAGAGGGTCCCTGCAATTCCGGCTCAACAACCGGGACCAGGGGGAGCGAGCGTTTACCAGCCGGGGAACGCTGGAGATCACCAACCTTAAGTCTCTTATTTCCAATGGCGATTTTGCGTTTACAGGCGAACATAGAAATAACATTCGTTTTATCGGCGATGACGTGACCATTGAAAAGGTGGAAATTACGCCTGTATCGGCCGTGTCCTCCATACAGATCCGCGAGGTTAAGGGCGGGAACGGGACCATTACCGTCACCTCCAATCTGACCCGGGAGCTTGCGCCTTACACCATCGTTTATGGCACGCAGCCGGGAGAATATACCCATACCGCTTCCGGGTTCCGTGGCGATCAGGCCGTGCTGACCGGATTGGAGGCCGGCGTATACTATTTCAAGCTGCGGGCGTCCCTTCATGGGCAGGTTCTGGAATCGGATGAGCAGACCGTGACGGTCACAGAGACCGTGGCGCCGCCGGTGGAAGAGGAGGTAAAGCCGGAAAAGGATATTTTGGATGATTTTTCCGATCCCGCTTATTCCGAATCCATCTGGCAGAAGTACGGCGCTGTGGATCAGCAGAATGTAACCGACGGGAAATTTGTCTTTGGCGACCACGCCCAGACCAAGGCGGCCATCAAGGGTGGCGACGGCTGGCGAGACTATGCTGTGGAGGCCGATATTACCGTCACGGCCCAGAAGGGGAGCAACTCCAACGCCGGTATTATCTTCCGCGCCACCGGCATCGGAGACGGCCCCGACAGCTATAACGGCTATTATGTGGGCGTAAGAAACGGCAGCGCGCTCATCGGCTTTGCCAACGGCGGCTGGAATCCCCTCCAGAGCGTATCCCTTCCCGCCAAGGACAGCTATCGGGTAAAGGTCCTGGCATACGGGAGCACCTTCCAGTTTTATGTGGACGACGAGCTGGTTTATTCCATGACCGACACCCGTTATACCGCGGGCACAGTAGGCCTGCGCTCCTATGAGCAGCCCTTTACCGCCGACAACTTTGTGGTGCGGGGGTTAACCCAGGAGGAAAAGGATGGGATCCAGGTAGGCGGCGTCAAGCGCTTCCAGATCACCGGCGCCAGGGCCAACGGTATCCTACAGCTTACCTATCCCACCCAGGGCGCGAATACCTATAAAATCGAATACGGTACGGAGCCGGGAGTATATACCCATGCGGTGTACGATCTACAGTCCAATGGTATGCAGATGGATAAGACGGCCGTAAGCGGACTGGATAATAAGCAAACCTATTATGTCCGCATGTCCGCCCTCAACGGTACAAGCACCTTTGCCGTATCGGATGCCATTGTCCTGGAGCCTGTGCAGTATAAGGCCGACGCGCCTACGGGGCTGGCGGCGGTTGAGACC
>DXVY01000269.1 GCA_019417145.1 Clostridiales bacterium | reverse complement strand
ATCTTAAGATAGCTGGGACGGAAAGCGGGGCCCCATTGGGAGAGGCATTGGGCCTCGTCCACGGCGATGCGCTCGATGGGGAGGCGGGAGCGGCGGCAGAAGTCCAAAAAGGCGGGATCCTGTAGCCGCTCAGGCGACAGGTAAAGGAGCTTGTACCAGCCGGCGGCGGCCCGCCGAAGGGCCAGCTCGATCTGCTTTTGGGAAAGGGAGCTGTTGAGAAAGCCGGCGGGAATGCCGGACTGGATCAGGGCGGCCACCTGGTCCTTCATCAGGGCGTTGAGGGGAGAGACCACCAGCGTGATCCCCTCGCCCAGCAGGGCGGAAACCTGGTAGCAAAGGGATTTGCCCGCGCCGGCAGGCATGACGCAGAGCACGTCCCGGCCGCCCAGCAGGCAGTCGATGATCCGTTCCTGCCCGTTGCGGAAGGCGGCGTATCCAAAATAGGCCTTGATAATGTCCAACTTTTCCACATTGCCCACCTCCTAACTTTACAGCACAAATATTACTATACCACAAAGAGCGAGGCATGTCGACCAATATTTGAGGATTGTAGTATTGTAAAAACATAAAGTCAAAAGGGCGGGGCGCAAGGGGAAGGGTAAGACGGGGCCACGGCGGACCACCGCGCGTCATGGGGGCGGCCCCGGCGGATGGGGCCGGGAGCATAAAAAGACCGGGACGGAAAACCGTCCCGGTTCCTGATTTCTATGAGGCCCCCAGCAGATGCAGGGCCGTCCGCCCGGTGTAGCCACCGAGCCCGTAAGCTTTCCCTTTTCCACGCGGCCACAGTACGTCTGGAAGCGGGCCAGACGCGAGGGAGCCGGGCGGAATCGGAACCTGGAAAGCCCGGTGACTATACCTGAGGGGATGACCTGTCGAATGGTACAGCTACCGAGCCAACAAAGAAAACCCCACCGCTCCGGTATACAACGTCTGGAAGCGGGCCAGATGCGAGGGAGCCGGGCGGAACCGGAGCCTGGAAAGCCCGATGACTATACCTGAGGGGATGACCTGCCGGGTGGTATAGCCACCGAGCCAACAAAGGAAATCCCACCGCTCCGGTATACAACGTCTGGAAATGGTTATTTTCCCAGCTTTTGGAGGAAGGCGGCGATGGAATCGTCATCCTTGCGGTCGAAGTCGCCGGGATTCTCGGCGACCTGCCAGTTTTCCTTGTGAACGCTCACCTCGCCGGGGGCTACTTCCCTGATTTCCCCCAGGGTCTCCAGCTCCAGGAAGAGGGCGGCGGTGTAGGTCTCAAAGGACATGCCGTTGTCGGGATAGACCCCGTCCGGATGGTTGGGCCAGTAGGTTTTGATAAACACAGAATCCTTCAAAACATAGTAGCCCTTGCCGGCAAAATTATCAAAGCCGATCTTAAAGGCCGCCTCGGCGGCGGGGTCCTGCCGCAGGGTGGCGAAGCGGTGGCCGAAATAGAAGCGGTCGTCCCGCAGGTCGGCGTAGGGCCAGATGGAGACCGAACGATTGTGGAGCAGGCCGGTGTCATGGGTGTTCAGGGGGATGATCTCCACGCCGCCCTGGTCCAAAACGGTGAGGGCCCAGGGGGCAAAGGTCTTGGGCGCGCCGCTAATGTTGGTCACGCGGTGGGTCACGTCCAGGGAGGGGGCGGTATCGTCCATGGTCACCTGGATCTCATAGGCCACGCCGTTCTGGGTTTGGGGCGCCGGGGTGAAGACCGCGCCGTTTCGGATAATCGTATAGGGCACGGGATTGTTGTCGGGATAATAGGTCTCCGGGGAGGACTCGGGGGAGACCCACAGCCGGTGGCCGCCGTAGTTTTCAAAGAATGCGCCTTGGTAGTAGTATTGATCAAATTCCTCGCCCTTGTTGACGGCCTGCCTTTGAAGGTCGTTCCACATGAGGTTGACGCCGCCGGTGCGGGCGAATTTGATGATACGGGGCCCCACGTCCACCGTGATAAGGGCCTCGGCCGCGTCGTTGGCGATGCGTACGCAGCGGCCGTAGTTTTCATAGCTTTGCATTTCGGTAACCGTAACTGCCATTTCTTTTTCCTCCATATTTCCATATTGCCGGGCCCCTGTTCTTCGGCCCGCGCCGCGCCTAGATTCCCGCCTTGATCACAGGCTCCGTAAGGTCGGTGCCGCAGGGGCGGGGACGGTCGGCGGCCAGCCAGAAGAGGTCGTCGGCT
Organism: Clostridiales bacterium; assembly: GCA_019417145.1. Lineage (GTDB taxonomy): Bacteria > Bacillota > Clostridia > Oscillospirales > Acutalibacteraceae > Howiella. Next base: position 383 of record DXVY01000269.1, on the reverse strand, counting down.
TTACATTCTGATTGAAACACATCCAGGGCCCTTCTGTCAAGGCCTTCCAGGTCCCTAGGCCGCAAAACCAGGGGGAGGGCGGCGGCCCTTCCCAGCTCTCCTAAGACCGCCCGGCCGGTCCGGTTGAAGCCCAGGACCCGGATATAGGGGGGCGGGGTACGGAAATAGCGGTTGTCCAGTTCCAAGAAGGCCGCCCACGTCAGCCGCCGCAGCCGCGCCAGGGAATACCGCTTGGTTTTGGCCAGGGCAAGGAAGTCCGCAAGGGATACGGCCTGCCTGGCCGCCGCATACAGGCGGTTTTCCAGTCCCTCGCTGATATCGGGCAGCCGCGCAAAGTCGGCCCTGTCCATTCCCCGCAGCCGGCAAAGGAGGGCGCTTTCCAG
>DXVY01000268.1 GCA_019417145.1 Clostridiales bacterium | reverse complement strand
GGCGTACAGGGAGCGCATCGAGCAGAAGGTGCGCGAGCTGATCGGCGACGCTCAGGTGGACGAACAGCGCCTGCTTACCGAGACGGCCCTCTTTGCCGATAAGGTGGCGGTGGCCGAGGAGACCGTGCGGCTGCGTTCCCATATGGAGCAGATGCGCCAGCTTCTGGAAAGCGGCGAGCCCGTGGGTCGCAAGCTGGACTTTATTGTACAGGAAATGAACCGGGAGGCCAACACCATCGGCTCTAAGGCGCAGGACGTGGAGGTTACCCGGGCGGTGGTGGAGATCAAATCCGAGATCGAGAAGATCCGGGAGCAGATCCAGAATATTGAATAGGCCGAGCAGCGGCTGGAGGTTAACAAAAATGAAACTGATCAACATTGGATTCGGCAATATGGTATCGGCCGGCCGGCTGGTGGCCATTGTCAGCCCCGAGTCGGCGCCCATCAAGCGGATCATCCAGGACGCCAAGGAACGGGGCATGCTTATCGACGCAACCCACGGCCGCCGTACCCGGGCGGTCATTGTGACCGACAGCGACCACATCATCCTCACCTATCTGCAGTCCGAGACGGTTGCCAACCGCTTAAGCGAGGACGACGCCGACGCGCTGGACGAGGAGGATGAGCTGGACAATGCCTAAGGGTACGCTGTTCATCCTGTCCGGCCCCTCCGGGTCGGGGAAGGATACGGTGCTGGGCCGGCTGCTGGCCCGGCATCCCGAGGTGATGCTTTCTATCTCCTCGGTTACCCGTCCCATGCGGGAGGGGGAGAAAGAGGGCGAAAAATATCACTTTATCTCCCGGGAGGCCTTTCAGCAGCTGCTGGAGGAGGACGCCCTGCTGGAGTATAACGTCTATTTGGATAATTATTACGGCACGCCGCGCCGGCCGGTGGAGGAAGCGCTGGCGGCGGGGCGGGACGTGATTTTGGAGATCGACGTCAACGGCGCTAGGAAGGTGCGTCGGTTGCTCCCCCATGCGGTAGGCGTATTTATCATGCCGCCTTCCCTGGAGGTGCTGGAGCAGCGGCTGTCCGGCCGGGGAACCGAAGACGAGGGAACCGTCCATAAGCGGCTGCGGGAGGCTGTAGGCGAGATCGCCCAGGCGGTCCATTACGACTACATTGTAGTCAACGACGACCTGGACCAGGCGGTAGACGCCCTGTCGGCCGTGATTGTCAGCGAGCGCGCAAGGTTTTCGCATAACAAATATATAATTGACGAGGTGCTGCAAGATGTTGAATCCCGCAATTGGTGAATTGATTCAGGAATACGACAGCCGCTATCAGCTTGTGCTGGACGTTGCCAAGCGCGCCCGGCGCATCGCCGAGCAGGCCGAGGAGGAGCAGCGGATCATAACCGATAAGCCGGTGAGTCTGGCTATCGATCAGATCGCCCAGTCCAAGCGCGAGAAGCCGGACGCGTAAAAGCGCGGCCGGCTGGGCGCGCACCCCGCGCGGCGGTGGGGGCGGCTGCGGCGGCCGGGCGGCCGGACCATCCGCCCGGTTAAATGGAGGAGCGGCCAAGGGGCGGAGGGCTTATCCGCCTTTTGGCCGTTTTTCTGCTCCGGCCGGCGCTTAGGAAAGGGTTTTTGGACGGGGCTGCCCGGCCAACAGACGCAGGGACTGTGGGCCGTCATTGTGATCGACGGCCTACGGCCGGAAAGGAAAGGGGAGAGAGGATGGAACTGCCCAGAATCGCCCAGGTGGCCGTGGAGGGCGCCGCCTATCATTTCGACAAGCTCTACGATTATCTTCTCCCCTTTGACATGGCCGACGCCCGACCCGGCTGCCGGGTCATGGTGCCCTTTGGAAGGGGGAACCGAAAGCGGCAGGGCGTCATCCTGGCCGTCCGCCCGTTACCGGATCACCCCGACCGGGCTGTCAGCGGGAAAAAAGGGGAGTCGACCGCACCGCCGCCCGCCCACCTCAAGCCGGCTGTCGCCCTGCTGGACAGGGAGCCGCTGCTGAACCAGGAAATGCTGCGGCTGGCCGTCTGGCTCAAGGAGCATACCTTCTGCACCTATTTCGACGCGGTGCGGGTGCTGCTGCCCGCCGGCATCAGTCTACGGCTTGTGGCCTCTTACCAGATCGCGCCGGAGGTGGACAGGGAGCGGCTGGAGGCGCTTCCCCCCGACGCCCGGCGGCTGGCCGGGCATCTGTTCGATAGCGGCGGCGCGGTGGAGCGGGACCGGCTTCTGGAGGTTATGGGCCTATCGGCCGACAGCCCCTTGCCCGACCAGCTGGTGGGGATGGGTATCCTGCGCCGTACCGACGACGCGGTCCGGCGGGTGGGGGACGCGACCATTCGGATGGTGCGCCTTCTGCCCGCGGAGGAGACGCCAAAGCTGACCCCAAAGCAGGGGGCGGTAGTGGAATTCGTCGCCCAGGCCGGGACGGCCAGCGTCAGGGAGGTTTGCTATTTTGCCGGGGTGACCGAAGCGGTGGTATCCGCCCTGTGCAAAAAAGGGGTGTTGGAGCTTTACGAACAGGAGACCCTGCGCACGCCGGCCGGAGGGGATGAGACGGCCGACGACGCCCATATCGTCCTTACGGACGCCCAGCAGGGGGCATTCGAGACCCTTTGGGAC
>DXVY01000267.1:844-2603 GCA_019417145.1 Clostridiales bacterium | reverse complement strand
GGGGTAGACCGGCCTCTCCCTCCCGGCGGCAGGGCGCGCCGTGGGAAGCCAGAAGATGGGTCAGGGTGTCCAGGGGGCGATGGGGCAGCCGGCCCCGGCCGGTAAACCGGACAGGCATCCCCAGCGCCGCCGCCACCGGCAGCAGGAAGCGCAGGGTGGAGCCAGATTCCCCACAGTCGGCCTCAGCCTCCGGGGACGGATCCCGGGCGGTCGCCGCTTTCCCGCCGATCCCCCGCACAATGACCGTATCCCCCTGCAGGGCAATATCCGCCCCAAGGGCACGGAGCACCCGAATGGTGGCCTCTATGTCGTCGTTCAGAGCCATCCGATGGATATGGCTGACCCCGTGGGCCAGGGCGGCGCAGATCAGCAGCCGATGGGCGTCGCTTTTGGAGGCGGGCGGCGCCACCCGGCCGGATAAGGGCGCGGGGGTGATGATCGCCCGGCTCATCGGACGCCCCCCTCTAGGAAGCCGGCCAGCCGGGAAAGCTCCAGGGGATAAACGAAGGAGGAGCCGATCTCCTTGAGAAGCACCAGGTTGATATTGCCGCCCCGCCGCTTTTTATCAAGCCCTGCCAGCGCGGCCAACCGGGAAAGGGGGACGCCCGATTCCACCGGCAGCGCGTGGGCGCAAAGACAGCGGGCAATGGCGTCGGCCGTGCCGGGCGCGGTGAGGCCCGCCGCCTCGGAGGCCCTGGTGACGGCCACCATTCCTAAGCCCACCGCCGCGCCGTGGCTGACCGTTTCATAGTTGTAGTGCCGCTCGATGGCGTGGCCCAGGGTGTGGCCGAAGTTCAGGAGCATCCGCTCGCCGGATTCCTTAAAGTCCCGTTCCACCACATCTCGCTTCAGCTGGACGCAGCGTTCGATAAGCGCGGGCATAAAGTCCCGGGGATTTCCCTCCAGGATCTTATCAAACAGCCCCCTGTCAAAAATGCAGCCGTATTTGATGGCCTCCCCCAGGCCGTCCCGGTAGTATAGGTCGGGCAGGGAGGAGAGGGTGTCCGGATCGATGAGCACCAGCCGGGGATTGTGAAAGGCCCCGGCCAGGTTTTTGCCCGCGGGCAAATCGCAGCCGGTTTTGCCCCCTACCGAGGAGTCGATCTGGGCCAGCAGGGTTGTGGGGATCTGTACAAAATCGATGCCCCGCAGGTAAATGGCCGCCGCAAAGCCGGCCAGGTCGCCGCAAACCCCGCCCCCCAGGGCGATCAGAATGTCCGAGCGGGACAGCCCGGCCTCGCAGCAGGCGGCCAGAATACCGGATACCGTGTCCAGATTTTTGTGGGCCTCCCCGGCGGGGAAGACGTGGACGGCCGCGGCAAAGCCGGCGGCGGCCAGGGAGTCGGCCACCCGGTGGGCGTACAGGGACGCCACGTTGGCGTCGGCGACGATCAGGGCGCGGGAGGCGCCGGTGACCGCCCGGATTTCCGGCCCGCACCGGTCCAGCAGCCCCCCCTGTATCTTAATATCGTATGGCGTGTCGGCCTTTACCGAAATAGTCGGCATAAAAGCCCCTCCTTAAAAATAATGGCTTCCCGGATATTGTAGCATAAAAAGGCGGACGCGGCCACAGAGAAAAGGAACGCCGCGGACGCTCGCATTTTTATGGGTTTTAGATAGAATGCAGCGCCTTTTCCGCCGCAAAAAGCTTGGCGGCGATTTTATCGAACTGGTCGGGTGTCAGGGATTGGGCGCCGTCGCTTAAAGCGTGGGGCGGGTCGTTGTGCACCTCGATGATCCTGTCTCTTATACACATCTG
>DXVY01000267.1:0-834 GCA_019417145.1 Clostridiales bacterium | reverse complement strand
CTCGATGATCAGGCCGTCGGCGCCGGCGGCCAGAGCGGCCAGGGAGAGGGGCTCGATCAGCCAGGGAATGCCCGCGGCGTGGGAGGGATCCACAATGACCGGCAGGTGAGAAAGCTTCTTTAAAATGGGCACCGCCGATATGTCCAGGGTATTGCGGGTGTAGGTCTCAAAGGTGCGCACCCCCCGCTCGCAGAGCATAACCTTTTCGTTGCCGCCGCTCATGATGTATTCCGCGCTCATCAGGGTCTCCTCAATGGTATTGGCCAGACCCCGCTTTAAAAGGATGGGCTTGTCGATCCGGCCCAGCTCCTTGAGCAGCTCGAAGTTCTGCATATTCCGGGCCCCCACCTGGATCACGTCCACATCCTTGAAAAGCTCGATGTGGTCGGCGCTCATGATCTCGGTGACGATGGGCATGCCGGTCTTTTCCCTGGCCTCCATGAGCAGCTCCAGGCCCTCGGCCCGCAGACCCTGGAAGGCGTAGGGAGAGGTGCGGGGCTTGAAGGCGCCCCCCCGAAGAAAGCCGGCCCCGGCCGCCTGCACCCGCTCAGCCACATAGCAGATCTGTTCCTCGCTCTCCACCGAGCAGGGGCCGGCGATCAGTTGGAGCTGCCCGCCGCCGATTTTGCGACCCCGGACGTCGATGACCGTGTCGTCGGGATGGAACTTGCGGTTGGCCTTTTTGTAGGGTTCCTGCACCCGCTTGACCGACTCCACAATGTCGTAGGCGGCCACCGATTCAATGTCCACCTTGTGGGTGTCGCCCAAAAGGCCAAGAACCGTGGACTGGGTGCCGTACCAGGCGTTGACCTGGACGTCGTATTTGTCCATGAG